>NZ_JBEXSD010000053.1:0-44622 GCF_040613495.1 Nocardioides sp. NPDC006273
CTAGACAGCTCCACTCCACACCGGGGAGGCCTTCGTCCACCTACAAGTCAGATCGTGTCGTCGCAGGACTTCGACCAACGTGCCTGGACATCACAGCTAGTGGCCGGGTGCGACCGGGCCGATCTCGAGCCCGAGCAGGGCCCAGGCCCGGCGGACGGTGGCCTCGCGTGCTTCCGGGGTGGGTCCGTGCACCGCGCCGGAGACCATGGCGATGGCCAGCATGATGTCGTCGGTGCCGTGCGTCTCCGTGGGGAGTCCGGCTATGGTGGCGCGTACTCGGTCGGCAAGGTCCTGCGAGTTCTCCTCGCCGCTGATTCGGACGATGCCGATGAAGGCGGTCGAGCGGATCATCTGCCAGGTGACGACACCGAGCACATCGGCCAGCGTCGCATCGGCTCGGGCCGCGACCTGCTCGATGTCGCGTACGTTCTCCTCCAGCACGGCCGTGGCCAGGGTGAGCCGGTCGGGGAAGTGCCGGTAGAGGGTGCCCTGACCAACACCGGCGCGCTTGGCGACGGCGGACATCGGGGCGTCGAGGCCCTGCTCGGCGAGGATCTCACGGGCGGCGGTGACCAGCAGGTCGCGGTTGCGGACCGCGTCGCTTCGGGTCTGGTTTGCGGGCCTCGTCATCCCAGCAGGTTATCGGCCGAGGATCCCTTTGTCGGATGCCGGATTTCAATGAGGACAGATTCTGTCCTGAATGAGCCATAGCGTTGCTGGTGTCAGAGGGAAACACCACCAAGGAGGTCCAAGTCATGACCGCAACTGCCGCGACCGCCACCGCGACTGCAACCGACACCCTGAGCCGGGAGCGGACCGATCTGCTCGAGACGTTGGCCGATCACCGCGGCTTCCTGCGCTACACCGTCCGCGACCTCACCGACGAGCAGGCCCGGCTCACCCCGACCACCTCCGTGCTCAGCCTCGGCGGCCTGATCAAGCATGTCGCCGCCATCGAGCGAGGCTGGGCCGACTTCATCGTGCGTGGGACGGTGGCGCAGGAGCTCACCCCCGAGAAGTACGCGGAGTTCGCCGCCGACTTCGTCCTCGCCGAGGACGAGACGCTGACGGGTGTCCTCGAGGCGTACGAGGAGATCGCAGCGGCCACCGACGAGCTGGTCCGGACCGTCGACCTGGATGCGGACCACCCGCTTCCCGAGGCCCCGTGGTTCGAGGCCGGCGCGCGCTGGTCCAACCGCCGCGCCCTCACCCACATCTTGGCCGAGACCACCCAGCACGCCGGCCACGCCGACATCATCCGGGAGACCATCGACGGTCAGAAGACGATGGGCTGACTCTGTCGCTCCAGGGGCGTGGAAGAATGCGGCCCATGGCGCGGGTGACGATCATTGGTGGGGGTCCAGGCGGATACGAGGCGGCGCTGGTCGCGCAGCAGCTCGGCGCGGAGGTGACGGTCGTCGACCGTGACGGCCTCGGCGGCAGTGCGGTGCTCACCGACTGCGTGCCCAGCAAGACACTGATCGCCACCGCCGAGCTGATGTCGGACATGACGCTCGCCCGCGACCTGGGCATCCACTTCCGCGATCACCAGGGCGACCCGGCCACCGAGCTCTACGCCGACCTCGAACTGGTCAACAAGCGCGTCAAGTCGCTCGCGCTCGCGCAGTCGGGCGACATCGAGGGTCGGCTGACCCGTCGCGGGATCCGGATCGTCAAGGGCAGCGGGCGCATCGACGCCGACAAGCGACAGGTGGTCGCGACCCTGGCCGAGGACGGCGGCGAGGAGGCCATCGAGAACGACGCGGTCCTGATCGCCACCGGCGCCCGGCCGCGGGTGCTCCCCACCGCGCAGCCCGACGGAGAGCGGATCCTGACCTGGGAGCAGGTCTACGACCTCGACGATCTGCCCTCCCACATGATCGTGGTGGGCTCGGGTGTCACGGGTGTCGAGTTCGCCAGCGCCTACCTCAACCTCGGTTCGCAGGTCACCCTGGTCTCCTCGCGCGATCGGGTCCTCCCGGGGGAGGACGCGGATGCGGCCACCGTCCTCCAGGACGTACTCGAGCGTCAGGGCATGAACATCCTCAGCAAGTCGCGGATGGAGTCGGTGACCCGCTCCGGCGACGTCGTCACCGTGAAGCTGACTGACGGTCGCGAGGTCACCGGCAGCCACTGCATCCTCGCGCTCGGCTCGATCCCCAACACCGAGGGCCTCGGCCTGGAGGATGCCGGCATCGAGCTCGACGAGGGCGGCTTCATCCGCACCGACAAGGTGTCGCGCACGTCCGCCTATGGCGTGTACGCAGCCGGCGACTGCACCGGCGGCTTCATGCTCGCCTCGACGGCCGCCATGGCCGGCCGGATCGCGATGCGCCACTTCCTCGGTGACGCCGTCATCCCGATGGACCTCAAGGAGGTCGCGGCCAACGTCTTCACCTCGCCCGAGATCGCCACGGTCGGCTACTCCCAGGCCCAGGTCGACTCCGGCGAGGTCGTCGCCGAGACCCTGCGCCTCGACCTCAAGGGCAACGCGCGGGCGAAGATGCAGGGCATCGCCGACGGCTTCGTCAAGCTCATCTCCCGCCCCGGCACCGGCGTCGTCATCGGCGGCGTCGTGGTCGGTCCGCGCGCCTCGGAGCTCATCCACCCCATCGCGCTCGCCGTGTCGACCGGGCTGACGGTCGATCAGATCGCCAACACCTTCACCGTCTACCCGTCGATCTCCGGCTCCACCGCCGAGGTCGCCCGCCGTCTCCACCACGTCGAGTAGTCACCCGAGTCGGCCGAGACGACACCCAAAAACGGTGTGCGAGCAGCACCGGCACCTCGATATCGTGCGCCCCATGGGTAACTGCTGCATGACGATGTTCGTTCGGATCCGCCGCCGCTGACCGGCGCGGATCTCACCAGACAACTCGTCGCATTCGCGCCGCCACCTGGCAACCCTGCCGGGCGGCTCCGAGTGCTACCCGCATGCCGCCCGGCTCCTTCTGTCTCGAGGAGCATCCATGCCCGACGTACGCCGTGGCCGGCACGAGCTCGGCCAGAACTTTCTCACCGACAGGTCGGTACTCGACCGCATCGTCCATCTCGTCTCGCAGCGGCAGGGTCCGCTGGTGGAGTGGGGCACCGGCAACGGTGCCGTCACCCTGGCTCTGGCGGAGCTGGGCCGTCCGCTGGAGGGGGTCGAGATCGACTCCCGCCGAGCGGACGCGCTGCGCCGCCGGATCGGGACGCACGTGTGCATCTCCGAGGGCGACATCCTGCGCCACGCGCCACCGCAGGACGCCGTCGTCGTCTCCAACGTCCCGTTCCACCTGACCACACCGATCCTGCGCCACCTGCTCGCGTCGACGACGTGGCGCCATGCCGTGCTCCTGACCCAGTGGGAGGTCGCCCGCAAGCGCGCGGGTGTCGGCGGCACCACCCAGCTCACCGCGCAGTGGTGGCCGTGGTTCACCTTCACCCTCGACCGTCGGGTCCCGTCGACCGCCTTCCGTCCGCGGCCCAACGTCGACGGCGGGCTGCTGCTCATCGACCGCCGCCGAGAGCCGTTGCTGCCCGAGGCTGACCTCCGCGACTTCCAGTCGTGGGTGGCGAGGGTCTTCAGCAGCAGGGGCCGCGGCGTCGCCGAGATCCTGCGCCGCAACGGCGTCCCCGGTGTGCTCGCCGGTCAGATCGCCCGGCGGCGCCGACGTACCCAGGCTCCGGTGCTGCCACGAGACCTGCGTGCGGAGGACTGGGTCGAGGCGTACGCCGCGCGCTGACCACCCAGGTGCCTTGACCCTTCATCAAGGTATGCAGCCGAAGGTGCACATCCCGTGTGGAGCTCCGCACGGGATGTGCGCGTTTTCCGGCATACCTTGACGAAGGAACGCGCCGCCTCAGTCGAGCACGAGGACCAGGTCGCCGCCGTCGACGGACTGGGTGCCGGAGAAGGCGAGGCGGGAGACGGTGCCGTCGACGGGGGCGGTGATGGCGGCCTCCATCTTCATCGCCTCGATGGTGGCGACGGTGTCGCCGGCCTTGACCGACTCGCCGGTCTCGACCGCGATGGTGACAACACCCTGGAACGGTGCCGCGACCTGGCCGGGAACAGCCGGGTCGGCCTTCTCGGCGGCGGCGACCTCGGCGGCGACGGAGCGGTCACGCACCCCGATCGGGCGCAGGTGGCCGTTGATCGTCGCCATGACGGTGCGGATGCCGCGCTCGTCGGGCTCGGAGACGGCGGTGAGCCCGAAGATCACCGTCTTACCCTCGGAGAGCTCGACGACGTGCTCCTCGCCCTCGCGCAGGCCGTAGAGGTAGTCGAGCGTCGAGATCACCGACACGTCGCCCCACTTCGAGCGGGCCTCGGTGAACTCCTTCGTCGGGCCCGGGAAGAGCAGCCGGTTGAGCGTCCCGCGCCGGTCGGAGGCCAGCCCGGCGGCGTCCTCGGTCGACAGGGTGGGCGACGGCTCCTTCCAGGTGCGTCCCGCGATCGCCTTGCCACGGAACGGCTCGGGCCAGCCTCCCGGCGGGTCGCCGAGCTCCCCGTTGAGGAAGCCGATGACCGAGGCCGGGATGTCGTACGAGGCCGGGTCGGCCTCGAACGCGGCCGGATCCGCCCCGGCCGCCACGAGCGAGAGGGCCAGGTCGCCGATGACCTTCGAGGACGGGGTGACCTTGGGGACGCGGCCGAGGATCTGGTTGGCCGCGGCGTACATGTCCTCGATCTGCTCGAACTTCTCACCCAGCCCGAGCGCGATCGCCTGCTGGCGCAGGTTGGAGAGCTGGCCGCCCGGGATCTCGTGGCGGTAGACCCGGCCGGTCGGCGCGGGCAGCCCGGACTCGAAGGGCGCGTAGACGCGGCGTACGGCCTCCCAGTAGGGCTCCAGGGAGTTCACCGCCGCCAGCGAGAGGCCCGTGGCACGAGGCGTGTGGTCGGTCGCCGCCACCAGCGAGGAGAGCGGAGGCTGGGAGGTGGTCCCGGCCATGGACGCAGTAGCCGCGTCGACGGCGTCGACCCCGGCCTCGATCGCGGCAGTCAGGGTGGCCAGCTGGCCACCGGCGGTGTCGTGGGTGTGCAGGTGCACCGGCACGTCGAACCGCGACCGGAGCGCGGTCACCAGGGTGCGAGCTGCGGGCGCCCGCAGCAGTCCGGCCATGTCCTTGATCGCGAGCACGTGCGCCCCGGCCGAGACGATCTCGTCGGCCAGCCGCAGGTAGTAGTCGAGCGTGTAGAGCTTCTCGTCGGGCGAGAAGAGGTCGCCGGTGTAGCAGAGCGCCACCTCCGCGACGGACGTCCCGGTCGCGCGCACCGCGTCGATCGCCGGCCGCATCTGGGACACGTCGTTGAGCGCGTCGAAGATCCGGAAGACGTCGATCCCGGTCTCGGCGGCCTCGGAGACGAACGCGTCGGTGACCTCGGTCGGGTAGGGCGTGTAGCCGACCGTGTTGCGACCGCGCAGCAGCATCTGCAGGTTGACGTTCGGGACCGCCTCACGCAGCTGCGCGAGCCGCTCCCACGGATCCTCGGAGAGGAAGCGGAGAGCCACGTCGTACGTCGCCCCGCCCCATGCCTCCAGCGACCACAGCTGCGGCGTCAGCCGGGCGACATGGCCGGCGACGCCGAGCAGGTCGGTGGTGCGGACCCGGGTCGCCAGCAGCGACTGGTGGGCGTCGCGGAAGGTGGTGTCGGTGACCGCGACCGGCTCCTGCGCACGCAGCGCGGCGGCGAAACCCTCGGGCCCGAGGTCGCGCAGAAGGTCGCGAGATCCGGCCGGCGGAGCCTCGGAGAGGTCCAGCTTCGGCAGCTTCTCGACAGGGTGGAGCGAGACCGGCGCTGCGCCGTGCGGCTGGTTGACGGTGACGTCGGCGAGGTAGGTGAGCAGCTTGGTGCCGCGGTCGCCGGAGGCCCGCGCGGTCAGCAGCTGCGGATGTGTCTCGATGAACGAGGTGGTGATCGACCCGGCGATGAAGTCCGGGTCGTCGAGCAGCGCCTGCAGGAACGGGATGTTGGTCGCGACGCCGCGGATCCGGAACTCCGCCACCGCCCGGCGCGCCCGGGTGACGGCGTCCTGGAACGTACGCCCGCGGCAGGTCAGCTTGGCGAGCATCGAGTCGAAGTGGGGCGAGACCTCGGCCCCGGCGTAGGTCGTGCCGCCGTCGACGCGGATCCCGGCGCCGCCGGGGGAGCGGTAGGTGGTGATCATGCCCGTGTCGGGGCGGAAGTTGTTGGCGGGGTCCTCGGTGGTGATCCGGCACTGCATCGCCGCGCCGCGCAGCTGCACGGAGTCCTGGGTGAGCCCCAGGTCGGCCAGGGTCTCGCCGGCGGCGATCCGCATCTGGGATCGAACCAGGTCGACGTCGGTGACCTCCTCGGTCACGGTGTGCTCGACCTGGATGCGCGGGTTCATCTCGATGAAGACGTAGTTGCCGTGCTGGTCGAGCAGGAACTCCACGGTGCCGGCGCAGGAGTAGCCGATCTCCTTGGCGAAGCGCACGGCGTCCGCGCACATGCGTTCGCGCAGCTCAGGGTCGAGATTCGGCGCAGGAGCGATCTCCACGACCTTCTGGTGGCGGCGCTGCACCGAGCAGTCGCGTTCGAAGAGATGGATCACGTTGCCCTCGCCGTCGGCGAGGATCTGCACCTCGATGTGCCGGGGCTCGACCACGGCCTGCTCGATGAAGACGGTGGGGTCGCCGAAAGCAGCCTCGCCCTCGCGCATACAGGTCTCGACCGCCTCGCGGAGCTTGTCGGGCGAGTCGACCCGCCGCATGCCGCGGCCGCCACCGCCTGCGACCGCCTTCACGAAGAGCGGATAGGGCAGGGCGGAAGCGGCAGAGACGAGCGCGTCGACGTCGGTGGACGGCTCGACCGACTGCAGAGTCGGTACGCCGGCAGCCTTCGCCGCCGCGATGGCGGTGGCCTTGTTGCCGGTCAGCGTGAGGACCTCCGCCGACGGCCCGACGAAGGTGATCCCCGCCCGGGCACAGGCCTCGGCCAGCGCCGGGTTCTCTGAGAGGAACCCGTAGCCCGGGTAGATGGCGTCCGCGCCGCTCTGCTTGGCGACCTCGACGATCGCATCGGGATCGAGATAGGCCCGGATCGGATGACCGAGCTCTCCGATCTGGTAGGCCTCGTCGGCCTTCAGCCGGTGCTCTGAGCCCCGGTCCTCGTAGGGAAAGACGGCGACCGTCTTGGCCCCGAGCTCGAAGCCCGCACGGAAAGCTCGGATCGCGATCTCGCCGCGGTTGGCAACCAACACCTTCGTGAACATGGCGGCCACGGTACCCATCCGAGGAGGGTCGTCCAGGTTATGGGACGTTACCGCCCAGTTGATGGACGCCAGAGTGCCGCAACTGTGCGGATTCGTTGGGACCGCTGACGGCTCGCGGTCCATACGCTCAGTGGCATGAAGATCATGACTCGACAGCGTCGTTCGGCCCTGGTCGCCATCGCGGGCACGGCCCTGCTGGCCGGCTCGCTCACCGCGATCGGAGCGGCGGGCTCACCGGCCGCCGCGGCCGGGACCGTGAACTGCTCCGGTTCGATCAACGGCAAGGCCGGCGGTTACATCCGCAAGCGCGGCATCAAGAACAGCACGGTGACCAGCAACTATCGCAGCGCCGCGACCGCCACCTGGTCGCCGCGGGCGTGGATCGAGATCGGCGGGGCGGGCGGCCCGACCAGCTGGAAGACCAGCTACATCGTGCCCAGCACCGACAGCATCGGCCGCACCGTGACTCTCGGCGGGACCAACGGTCAGTCCGTGCTGAGCGAGACGAAGGTCGCGGCGCTCTACCGCACCAACGGCACCAAGGTGACCGGCTGGAGCCCCAAGAAGGTCGTCAACGGCCCGACGCGAGAGGTCTACAGCGTCACGACCTCCGGTGTCGTGCAGCAGACCAAGCTGTCCTTCACCACCGCGGGCACCCGCCTCGGCACGGTCACGAACCTGCCGGTCTCGTTGCCGAGCACCACCACCGTCGCGGGCGTCTGGACGAGCCACAACGGAGTGAAGTACGACCTGCTCTACTCGATCAACCCGAGCACCAGGAAGCTCGAGCAGATCGTCGTGCCCTCGGACCGCCCGGCGGGCGCGAAGAAGTACGTCGTCCGCAGTCTCGGCGCGGGCTGGCGCTACATGTCGGTGCACAACTGCTACGACGCCGACGGCATGGTCGCAGCCAAGGACATCGTGCTGATCAACCCGACGACCGGGAACGCGGTGCGCATCCGCCAGAGCAACGGCGTCGGGCACAGCACCACCTTCTCGCCCGCGACCCGCGTCGGCACGGACGGCAGCTGGAAGTGGAGCGGGATCAGCAGCTAGGGCTCACCCTGGCCAGAGGTCGAGCAGGTCCCCCGGGCGCAGCCCGAGGGCATGCTCGATGTCACCCGGCGAGGTCTCGCGCAGATACTCCGAGACCAGCTGAGCCAGCTCCATCCAGTAGCCGCGCAAGGTCGACTCGGACAGATACATGGTCCGGCTCATCTCGGCGTACGTCAGGCCGCGGGCGCGATGGGCGAGCACCTCGCGCTGCCGAGGCGTGAGGACGGTGATGCTGCGGCGGCGTACGAGGACTTCGATGAGACCGGTGATGCCCGGGGGGATCACCGGCTCTCCGGCGGCGACGGCGCGGAACGCCGCCTCCGCCTCGGCCAGCGAGGCCGCCTTCGAGACGACTCCGGTCGCCCCGGCGGCGAGGCAGGCGGCGAGTACGAAGCGGCGCTCCTCCTGGGAGTAGACGCAGACCCGGTAGCCGGCCTCGACGATACGCCGGATCGCGGTGGTGCCCTGGGAGGCGTCGGGCTGGCCGGTGTTGGCGAGGTGGAGATCGAGGATCACCACGTCGGCCTCCGGCCGCGCCGTGAACAGGTCCTCGACGCTCTCGTGGCTGGACACGAACCTCAGGTCGGGCAGGAGCAGGCTCAGCGAGGCGCGCATCGCGGTCGCATCGTCCACATGGCTGAAGCGTGGCCCGGAGGTCATGGCGGTCATCGCGTCTCCTCCACGGCGGCAGTCTGGGCGAGCGTGACGGTCGTGCCCAGGTCGGGGATGCTGCTGATCTCGACGTCGACGCCTGAGCGCGCGAGCTGTGCGACGACCACCTCCCGCAGACCGACCCCGTACGCCGTCGTCGAGGGCTCGAAGCCGATGCCGTCGTCGTGCAGGGTGACCTCCCAGCCGGAGCCGGCTTCGTCATCGGCGGCGTGCAGGACGACCCGGGTCGCCTGAGCGTGCTGACGTACGTTGAGGAGCAGGCTGCGCAGCGCGGCCGCCAGGTCGTCGGCGAGAGCTCGCGGGAGAGCGACCTCCTGGGCGAGGTCGGCGACGACCGTGATCGGGAGGTCGTCGAACTCCGCGCCGAGGGCGGTGACCACCGCGGCGAGGTTGGTCGCATCGCTCGCCGGCGGCGGGGCCTGGCCGCTCAGGTAGGCGCGCATCCGGTTGAGCTCGACCTCGGCCTGTGAGCGCAGTGCGCCGTGACCATCGGCGGCGTCGGTCTCGACCAGCAGCCGCATCATCGCGGTGCCGTTGTGGATCGCCAGCCGGGCACGGTGCTCCTCCTCGGCCTTGGCCGCCGCCGCGGCATAGCGCCGCGCCTCATCGGCCTCGGTCCCGATCCGCACGATCGTCCGGCAGCCGAACCAGGCCAGCGGCCCGAGGATGAGCAGGGTCAGACAGGTGCTCACCGCACCGGTGAGATCGGCCAGGCCGTCCACGGTCGGCGCGATGTAGACCACCTCGGCGACAGCCAGCGAGACGAGCAGGAACATCCACAGCCACCGCGAGCGTACGGCCGGCAGCGAGCAGGACACGCTCAGCGCGTAACCGAGCTGGAAGCCCACCCAGGTGCCCGTACGCAGCTCCACCGGGACCGTCCAGAGGCCCACGATCAGCAGCGTCACGGCCACCGCGACGTCGAGCACGGCGTACGCCATCGGCGGAGGCCGCTGCTTCACCATCGTGACCGCGGCGATGACGACGAGCATGACGGTCGCGAGGACCCAGGTCGCCCCGGTCAGCCAGGGGCGGTCCGCCTGGGACAGCGCGGGCATCGCCGCCAGCAGGGACGGCGTCATCTGGGCGAGGGTCGCCAGTCGCATCCCGACGACGAAGAGGGCCACCAGACGGACAGCGGCAGCCCGAGTCGAATGTGGCACCCGCGAATTGTCGCTGATGGTCGCGGAAGCGGCGGAGCATGGGTCCAGGATCCAGGCACGCTGCGCGCCGCCGACACCAACGAATCCGCGAACTGCTGCGCGGCGTCACCGGCCGAACATGGCGTCCTGCTGCTCGGCCATCTGCTGCCGCAGTCCACCCACGACGGCGGCCACGGCCGGCCGACGCCACGACTCCGGATGCACGACCGCCCAGTACGGAAGCCGCTGGTAGATCTCCGCACGGAGCATCCGGACGAGGTCGGGATGACGGTCGGCCATGAAGCAGGGCAGCAGCCCCAGACCGGCGCCGGCCCGAGTGGCCTCGACGTGCACGAAGACGTTCGTCGAGGTGACGGCGTCGCGGATGCCGGGAAGCAGGCGTCGAGGGACGTCGAGGTCGTCGACCTGGAGCATCGAGTCGACGAAGTAGACCAGGCGGTGGCGTACGGCCTCCTCGATCGTGCCGGGGGTGCCGTGACGCTCCAGATAGTCGGGGGAGGCGTAGAGGCCGAGCTCGTACCCGCCCAGATGCAGCGCCCGTCCTCGGTTGACCGACGGCTCGCCGACGACCACCTCGACGTCGACGCCGGAGCGGTGCTGCGCGGCCTGCCTGGTCACGGTGACGATCTCGACGGCGAGCTCGGGATGGTTCTGCCGCAGCGCGGCGACCGCCGGCGAGGCGACGTACGCAGCGAACCCGTCGGTCGTCGACATCCTGACCACCCCGGCCACCGGGTCGGCGGGCTCGTCACCGGCCAGCCGGGCCAGCGACTCGGCGACCCCCTCGGCGGCCCGCGCTGCCCGCTCGCCCAGAGCGGTCAGGGCCCATCCGTCGGAGCCGCGCACCAGGATCCGGCCGCCGAGGGCGCGCTCGAGGGCGGCGATGTTGCGGCTGACCGTCGTGTGCGTCAGGCCCAGCGAACGGGCGGCGGTGGTGAAGCGGCCGCTGCGCGCCACCTCGAGGAGCACCAGCAGCTGGTCGGCGGAAGGGGCCGGGGAAGAGGGGGTGGGCATCGGCTCAGCGTATCGCTGAATGTGCATTTTCGTTCACGGTGTGTGCCAACATGCGCGTTGCAGGCACATTATGAGCGCTGTCACACTCCCAGCCATGTCCACGACACAGCCGGGCGCGACCGCCGCCCCCAACGATTCCCCAGAAAACGGGCAGAGCCTGCTCCGCAGGACCGTGGCGGCCTCCATGGCCGGCACGGTCGTGGAGTGGTACGACTTCTTCCTCTACGCCACCGCCTCGGCGCTCGTCTTCGCCAAGGTGATCATGCCGGCGACCGGCAACGCCTACGACGCGATCATCGCCGCCTTCGTCACCTACGCCATCGGATTCGTCGCCAGGCCGCTGGGCGGCATCGTCTTCGGCCACATCGGCGACCGCCTCGGCCGCAAGTACACGCTGCAGGTGACGATCATGATGATCGGTGTCGCCACCGTGCTGATGGGCTGCCTGCCGACGTACGACCAGATCGGCCTCGCCGCACCGATCGCCCTCGTGATCCTGCGGTTCGTGCAGGGGCTCGCCCTGGGCGGTGAGTGGGGCGGCGCCGTCCTGCTGGTCGCCGAGCACGCGCCGGACGAGCGGCGGGCCACCTGGGCCGCGTGGCCGCAGGCCGCGGTGCCGGTGGGCAACCTGCTCGCCACGCTGGTGCTCACCGTGATGACCTTCGCGCTCTCCGACGCCGCCTTCCTGGCATGGGGCTGGCGGGTCGCGTTCTGGCTCTCCGCCGTGGTGGTCGTCGTCGGCTACTACATCCGCCGCTCGGTGACCGACTCGCCGATCTTCGAGGAGGCGAAGGCCGAGCAGGGAGAGGTCGCCTCGGCCGGCTACGGCGTCTTCGAGGTGATCCGCCGCTACCCGCTGGGTGTCGTCAAGGGGATGGGCCTGCGGTTCGCGGAGAACATCATGTATTACCTCGTGGTGTCGTTCTCGATCGTCTACCTGGTCGAGGATCAGAAGATGGACCAGGGCGCGCTGCTCGGCCTGATCGCGATCGCGCACGCCTGCCACTTCTTCTTCATCCTCGCGGTCGGCCGGCTCGCCGACGGCATCGGCCGCAAGCCGGTCTACCTCGTCGGCGCGGTGCTCGGTGCGACTTGGGGCTTCTGGGCGTTCCCGATGCTCGACACGAAGAACAACGTCGCGATCCTGGCCGCACTGATCGCCGGTCTGGCGATCCACGCCCTGATGTACTCCACCCAGCCCGCGATCATGGCCGAGATGTTCCCGACCCGGATGCGCTACTCGGGCATCTCGATCTCCTACCAGGTGACCTCGATCTTCGCTGGTTCGCTCGCTCCGCTGCTGGCCATCGCCTGGCTCAGGGACACCGGCACCTGGACCAACACCGCGATCTACCTCGCCGTGGCCGGCATCATCACCGGGCTCGTCGTGCTCACGCTCAAGGAGACCCGGGGCGCCTCGCTGCGGGCGCTGGACCGCGCCGACGCCGAGCGCGAGGCAGAGCGCGAGGTGAATCCGGCGTGACGTCGGCGACGACGGCCTCGGCTTCGGTGGATGCCTCCGGACGTACGCTGCAGGGCCGACGTGCCCTGGTGACCGGAGGGGCCTCGGGGATCGGTGCGGCGGTGGCCCGTGAGCTCGCCGCCCGTGGCGCGCGGGTCGTCGTCGCCGACCTGGCCGGCGACGCCGCTCATGGCCTGGCCGACGAGATCGGCGGCGAGGCTTGGGTGGTCGACCTGGCCGCCACGCAGGAGCTCGACGACCTCGCTCTGGAGGTGGACGTCCTGGTCAACAACGCCGGGATCCAGCGGGTCAGCCCCATCGAGGAGCTCGACCCCGACGACTTCCGCCGGATCCACTCGCTCATGCTCGTCGCGCCGTTCCTGCTGGTCAGAGCCGCCTTGCCGCACATGTACGCCAGCGGCTGGGGTCGTATCGTCAACATCTCCTCCGTGCACGGCCTGGTCGGCTCGCCCTTCAAGAGCGCCTACGTATCGGCCAAGCACGGTCTGGAGGGACTCTCCAAGGTCACCGCGCTGGAGGGTGGCCCGCACGGTGTGACCAGCGTCTGCATCAACCCCGGCTACGTGCGTACGCCGCTGGTGGAGAAGCAGATCGCCGATCAGGCCAAGGTGCACGGCGTCCCGTCCGCCGAGGTCGTCGAGCGGGTGCTGCTGCAGGACGTGGCGGTGAAGCGGCTGGTCGAGCCGGAGGAGGTCGGCTCCCTGGTCGGCTGGCTCACCGGCCCCGATGCCTCGATGGTCTCCGGTGCCTCGTGGGCCATGGACGGTGGCTGGAGCGCCCGATAGCTCCAGGCATGCTCAGGCCTGCGTACGCCACCAGTCCACCGTCGCCTTGGCTCCGGTCTCGATCGGAGTGGGGGACAGGCCCAGACGCTTCTCGCTGGCCGAGGAGTCCATCACGAACGGCTTGTCGAACTGGAAGACCATCTCGGCCAGCTCTCGGGTCCCGGCGTGCACCGCGCCGATCGACTTGAGCGCCCAGGTGGGGACGCGGCTGACTCGGGGTGCCGGGACTCCGGCCGCGTCGGCGTAGAGCTGGACCAGGGCGCGCTGCGAGATCGGGGGTGCGGTGGGGGCGTGCAGGAACGAGTCCCACAGCGCGTCCTCGTCGGCCGCCTTGATCATCGCGGCGCCGAGGTCGGGGACGTACGTCCACGAGTGCGGCGCGTCCGGGTCGCCGAGGACGCGCATGGTGCGGCCGGCGAGGACCGTCGGGACCATGCGCTCGCCGGCGTGGGCCGTGCGCACCAGCGGACCGTAGAAGTCCGAGGCCGCGACGCTGACCGTCGGGGTCGGGGAGGCGTCGCGGGCGCGAAGCAGCTCGACGCGCACCGCAGGCTTGCCGAAGTCGGCGGTGCGCGGCGTCTGCTCGGTCATCGGCGCGGTGACGTGGCCGTAGGCGTAGAGGCTCTCGGGGAAGACGGCCACGGCGCCGGCGCGACCGGCCGCCTCGAGCACGACCCTCTCCGCTCGCGGGAGCTCGGCGCGCCAGGCATCCGCGGCGTAGGCGCTGCCGTGCATGCAGTGGAAGACGGCGCGTACGCCCGCGGTGGCCTGGGCGATGGTGTCGCGGTCCGTGGCGTCGCCGCGAAGGCGCTCGATGCTCGCGTGCACCGGGCCGCTGCCGGAGCGGGTGAGGAGACGTACGCGATCTCCGCGGTCGGCGAGCTGCTGGGCGATGGTCGCGCCGACGGGGCCGGCGCCGATGACGAGGTAGGTGCTGTTCATGGCTGTCTCTTTCTTCGGTGGTCGAGCCTGTCGAGACCTGGGTTAGGAGAGCAGTGCTCTCGGAATTAGTCTGACGGGCGATCGGCTGAAATGCAAGAGCAGTGCTCACTTTTGTTGACATCGCTCTCGCTGGCGGGACACGATGACGCCATGACAGGCACTCCACGTGAACGCGCACGGGCGCAGACCATGGACGAGATCGTCCGGATCGGCCGCGAGCACCTGGCGGTCCACGGCGCAGCCGCGCTCTCGCTGCGCGCGGTCGCCCGTGACCTCGGGGTGGTCTCCTCTGCCGTCTATCGCTACGTGAAGAACCGCGACGAGCTGCTGACGCTGCTGCTCGTGTCGGGGTACGACGAGGTCGGCGACGCCGTCGACGCCGCCGTCGCCGCTGCCCCCGAGGACGACCCCCGGGCCCAGTTCCTGGCGCTGGGGCGTGCGGTCAGGGGCTGGGCGCTCGCCGAGCCGGCGACGTACGCCCTGCTCTTCGGGTCGCCCGTCCCCGGCTACGCTGCGCCGGACGAGCGCACCAGCGTCCCCGGCACCCGTGTCCCGACCGCGATGCTGCGGCTGTGCGCCGGTGCGCTCGCGGCGGGGCGGCTGACCCTTCCTGAGGCGTCGGAGGAGATCTCGACTGCGCTCGCGGAGGGTCTACAGGGCATCCGCGACCAGCTCGGCATCGACCTGCCCGACGAGGCCCTCACCCGCGGCGTACTCGTCTGGACGAGCCTCTTCGGCCGCGTCAGCTTCGAGGTCTTCGGCCAGTTCGGCCCCGACGCCTTCGGTGATCCCGTCGCTCTCTTCGAGCTCCATCTGGCCACGCTGGCCGACGAGCTCGGGTTGTGACGCCATGCGTCTGGTTCGCTGCGCTCGAAGAACTTGTCGATCGACAAGGTATGCGCGTATACAATGGCCGTGTGACTGAGACCAAGCGGCTACGAGTTGAGGCGGGTCTGACTCAGACCGAGGTCTGCGCGCGTACGGGAATCGCCCGGCCGAACCTCTCGGCTTATGAGTCTGGAAGGCGTACGCCGTCGCCGGAGACCCTGGCACGGATCCGTGCTGCCTGTCGGCACCGTCCATCGGAGGTCGTGGCGGCGAACGTCGAAGAGATCAAGTCGATCGTTCGGCTACACCACGGTGTTTCGGTAGAGCTCTTCGGCTCAGCGGCTCGCGGTGACGACCGGTGGGACTCTGACATCGACCTCCTCATCACGCTCGACGACGAGGCTGGAATGCTCGACTTGGTGCGGATGCAACGAGACCTCGAGCGGGCGCTCGGTGTCGAGGTCGACCTGGTTGACAGGGATGCGCTCGACGCTGAGCACAGTCAGCGCGACCGCATGGTCCTTGCCGACGCGGTCGGGCTGTGACGGCGGTCGGACGCGAGCGGCTCGCCGAGCTCTACGGCAGTCGAGTCGTCGACGAGCTCGAGTTTCTGCTGCGTACTCTTGATGAGATCGAGCTGGTGATCCAGCGCGGCTGGGAGGCCTACGCCGACGACGTACTGCTCCAGCGAGCGGTCGAGGGCTCGGCGAATCGGATCGGCGACACGATCCGAAACAAGGTTCCGACGAAGCTGCAGACCGACCATCTCGGGCTGGACGCGTGGTCCGAGTGGGTCGACTGGCGGGTGTTCCTCGCGCACCACTACCACCGCGTCGACCCCCGTCGGATCTGGCAGGACATGATCCGCGACGTTCCACGGTTCCGGCGGTTCATCGCCGAGGACCTTCTCGGCGACTGACGTCGGTTTCCCGTCTGTCCGCGCAGGCGATCCGCCGCGGCGCGGAGCGGCCCTTCGCCAAGGGATGCAGCCGAACGCCCACATCCCTAGCGGAACTCCGCTAGGGATGTGGGCGCTTCTCGGCATACCTTGACGAAGGACCAGCCCTCGACCGGCTACTTGATCTCCGCGATGACCGCCCCGTTGGCGACCGTCTCGCCCACGGTGGCGCTCAGCCCGGTGATGACGCCGGCCTTGTGGGCCTTGAGGGGCTGCTCCATCTTCATCGCCTCGATGACCACGACGACGTCGCCCTCGGCGACCTCCTGGCCCTCCTCGACGGCGATCTTGACGATCGTGCCCTGCATCGGCGAGGCGACGGAGTCGCCGGAGGCGGCGGCGCCGGCCTTCTTCGCCGCGCGCTTCGGCTTCTTCGCAGCGCCCGCGCCACCGCCGACCGCGAGCCCACCGAGACCGGCGGGCAGGGAGACCGAGAGGCGCTTGCCGCCGACCTCGACGACGACGGTCTGCCGCTCGCCGTCCTCGGCGGGCTCACCGGCAGCGCCGGCGTAGGGGGTGATCTGGTTGTCGAAGTCGGTCTCGATCCAGGTCGTGTAGACCTCGAAGGAGCCGTTCTCCGCGGTGTAGGCCGGGTCGTTGACGACGGCCTGGTGGAACGGGATGGCGGTCGGCATGCCGTCGACCTTGAACTCGTCGAGCGCCCGGCGGGAGCGCTCCAGTGCCTGGGTGCGGTCGCGGCCGGTGATGATCAGCTTCGCGATCAGCGAGTCGAACGAGCCCGGGATGGTCTCGCCCTTCTCGTAGCCGCCGTCCAGACGTACGCCGGGGCCGGCCGGGGGCGCCCACTCGGTCAGCGTGCCCGGGGCCGGCATGAAGTTGTTGCCGCCGTCCTCGGCGTTGATGCGGTATTCGATGGAGTGGCCACGGACCTCGGGGTCGTCGTAGCCCAGCTCCTCACCGGCGGCGATGCGGAACATCTCGCGGACGAGGTCGATGCCGGTGACCTCCTCGGAGACGCAGTGCTCGACCTGGAGGCGGGTGTTGACCTCGAGGAAGGAGATGGTGCCGTCGGCGGCGACCAGGAACTCGCACGTGCCCGCGCCGACGTAGCCGGCCTCGCGCAGGATCGCCTTGGAGGACTCGTAGAGGCGCTTGTTCTGCTCCTCGGTGAGGAACGGCGCGGGGGCCTCCTCGACCAGCTTCTGGTGACGACGCTGCAGCGAGCAGTCGCGGGTGGAGATGACGACCACGTTGCCGTGCTTGTCGGCCAGGCACTGGGTCTCGACGTGACGCGGCTTGTCGAGGAACTTCTCGACCAGGCACTCGCCACGACCGAAGGCGCCGACCGCCTCGCGGACCGCCGACTCGTAGAGCTCGGGGATCTCCTCGAGCGTACGCGCGACCTTCAGGCCGCGACCGCCACCACCGAAGACCGCCTTGATGGCGACCGGAAGACCGTGCTCGGTGGCGAAGGAGACGATCTCCGAGGCGTCCTCGACCGGGTCCTTGAGGCCTGGAGCCAGCGGCGCGCCGGCCTTCAGCGCGATCTGCTTGGCCTTCGCCTTGTCGCCGAGCGCGTCGATCGCCTCGGGCGAGGGACCGATCCAGGTCAGACCGGCGTCGATCACGGCCTTGGCGAAGTCGGCGTTCTCGGCCAGGAACCCGTAGCCCGGGTGGACCGAGTCGGCACCGGACTGGCGCGCGACATCGAGGATCTTCTCGATGGACAGGTAGGACTCCGCGGGTGTCGCGCCGCCGAGCGAGTAGGACTCATCGGCGAGACGCACGAAGAGCGCGTCACGGTCGGGGTCCGCGTAGATCGCTACGGAGCCGATTCCGGCGTCCTTGCACGCGCGGATCACTCGAACGGCGATCTCACCGCGGTTGGCGATCAGGACCTTTGTCAGTGGCTTGCTCAACGAGAACTCCTCCATCGTGAATGCAAGGACATGCTAGGGGAGGCCATCCGGCCCTGGCTCCAGGCGTGCGTAGTAACGATTGTCACACTTCGGTGAGCTGAGCGAGCGAGGAGGTTACTCGACGGTACACGTCGTCGTCGACGAGCACCCCCGCATGCCGGAGCGCCAGCACCGCCGCCCCGGCCAGGCCGTCGTTGGCGACGACGGCTCCGGGAGCGACCCGGGCGGCGAAGTCGGGTTGCCGGGCCAGGACGCTTCCGGCTGCGACCAACGGGCCGACGACATCAGGCGTACGCACCGCCACCAGTGTCTCCGCCAGCCCGGCCGCCGCCCGGTCGAGGATCCCCGCCGCGACCTCGTCGTCGGCGTCCGCCGCGGTGAAGACGAGTGCGGCGAAGTCGGCCAGGCGCAGCGGCGGCATCGCATAGAGAGCGGCTGTGGCCGCGACGAGCGTCCCGGTCCGGCCGCCTTCGCGATGAGTGACCGGCGGCGTCCCGAGCCGCTCCAGCAACAGGCTGGTCAGCAGGGTCGTGGCACCGCGCCCGTCGAGCGGCGCCAGCCCGGCACGTACGGCCTCGCGTCCCAGCCAGAAGCCCGAGCCGACATCGCCGAGCAGCCAGCCCAGGCCGTCCGAGATCGCGGCCAGCCTGCCGTTCTCGACCCGCACCGCCGACGCTCCTGTGCCGGAGAGCAGCACATATCCGTCGGGAGCCGCCGTCCCCGAGAAGTACGCAGCCAGCACATCGAAGTCGAAGACCGGCTCGTTCGCGACCAGGTCGGAGAGGGTGGCCGCGATGGTCGCCCGGTGGCCGGCACCGCCCGCTCCCGCCACCGCCAGAGCCGCACCAGAGACCTGATCGACCCCCGCGGCGGCCATGGCCTGGGTGACTGCGGCCCTGATCGCCGAGGTGGCAGCGTCGATTCCGGCGGAGGTCGGGTTGCCGCTGCCGGCCTTCCCGATGCCTCCGCATCGTCCGTCAGAGGAGACGACGACGGCGCGAGTGCTGGTGCCTCCCGCGTCGAGTCCCAGATAGTTATGAGTCATTGACACCGTTTCGTAACAGAAAACCATTGCCAGGCGTACTCTCTCCAAATAGTTTTCGTGCGCAGGGCTCGTCATACGGTCGCGGCCCGAGTTTGCAAAGTGGGTGGACTAATTGATCACTGACGTGTTCGGATCCTTCGACGAGCAGGTTCGCACACGCCTGTCCGAGCTGCAGGCCATTGCGCAGTCCGGTGGCTTCGACGAGGCGATCGAGCTGATGGTCGGCAGCATCCGCAACGGCGGAGTGCTGCAGGCGTTCGGCACCGGCCACTCACAGGCGTTCGCGATGGAGATCGCCGGACGGGCCGGTGGCCTCATCCCGACCCACGCCATCGCGCTGCGGGACACGGTCCTCATGGGCGAGCGTCCGGCCAGCGACCTGGCGGGCGGTCTCCTCGAGCGTGACAGCAACATCGCGAACGAGCTCTGGGAGCTCCACGAGTTCCACGCCGAGGACGTCTTCCTGATCGCGTCCAACTCAGGTGTCAACGGCTCGATCGTCGGCATCGCGCTGCGCGCGAAGGAGGAGGGCCACAAGGTGATCGCGGTGACCAGCCTCGAGCACACCAACGCGGTCACCCCCAAGCACCCCAGCGGCAAGCGCCTGGCCGAGATCGCCGACGTGGTGATCGACAACCTGGCTCCCTTCGGGGACGCGACCGTCCAGCTGGGCGGCGAAGAGGGCTCCGGAGTGATGGGCGGTGCGGTCTCGTCCATCACGGCCGCGTACATCGCTCAGCTCCTGACGATCGGCACCGCGGCCACGCTCGAGGCCGCCGGTGAGACCCCACCCCTGTATCTCTCCGCCAATATCCCGGGTGGCGATGAGCACAACGATGCGCTGAAGGCTCGCTACGGCGAGCGCATCGGAAGCATGGCCTGAACACCCGTAAGAAGAAGTAAAAGAGGAATCCCACCCGAAAGAAGGCAGCACGATGTCCCAGCAGCTTCACGGCCGGCTCGACCGCCGGACCCTTCTGCGCGGCAGCCTCGCCGGCGCGGCGCTCCTGTCGTTCTCCGGTGCGCTCGCCGCCTGTGGCGCGCCCGGTAGCGACTCCGACAACACCGGTGGCGGCACCAAGTCCGACTCCAACCCGTTCGGCATGGCGGAGGACTCCACCGTCGACGTGGTGATCTTCGACGGTGGCTACGGCTACGACTACGTCGAGTTCGCCGCAGGCATGGCCGGCAAGGAGTTCGCCGACGCCGACTTCAAGGTCAGCGCCACGACCAAGATCGCCACCGAGCTCCAGCCGCGCTTCGTCGGTGGCACGCCGCCGGACCTGATCGACAACTCCGGCGCCGACCTGATCGGCTTCAACACCATCGCCACCCAGCTGGAGGAGCTCGACGACGTCTTCGAGACCGAGAACTACGAGGGCGTCAAGATCGCCGACACCCTCTACCCCAACGTCAAGGCTCCCGGCACCTACAGCGACCGGTTCGTGGCGATCAACTACGTCATGACCCTCTACGGCGTCTGGTACTCGGCCTCGCTCTTCGCGGAGAACGGCTGGACCGCACCGAAGACCTGGGACGAGGCCCTCGAGCTCGGTGCCAAGGCCAAGGCCAAGAAGAAGTACCTCTGGGTCTGGGGCAAGGAGGCGGCGACCTACTACCGCACCATGGTGATCGACTCGGCGGCGAAGGAGGGCGGCGACGAGGTACGCCTCGCGCTGGAGAACCTCGAGAAGGGCGCCTGGTCCCACCCGGTCATCCAGGGCATCCTCGAGAAGCTCGGCGAGATGGTGAAGCAGGACATGTTCGTCCCCGGCGGAGCCGGCACCCAGTTCACTGCCGCTCAGGCCAAGTGGTCCAACGACCAGCAGGCCCTCCTCTACCCGAGCGGTGGCTGGATCGAGAACGAGATGAAGGACGCCACCAAGGACGGCTTCGAGATGACCGGCATCCCTGAGTTCGTGCTCAGCGACAGCCCGGCGATGCCCATCGAGGCCATCCGTGCGGCGGCCGGCGAGGCGTACATCGTCCCGAGCAAGGCGAAGAACCCGGCCGGCGGCAAGGAGGTCCTCCGCGCGATGCTGTCGAAGGAGGCGGCCACCAACTTCTCGAAGACGAAGCTGGCGCCGACCATCGTCAAGGACACCATCCCGGCCGACGGCTTCGGCTCCGCGGCGCTGAAGTCGCAGAGCGCGATGCTCGACGCCGCCGGTGACAACACCTTCAACTTCCAGTTCTACGACTACTACGGCACGAACACCGACGAGCTCGTGGTCTGGAACTCGTTCCTCTCCGGCGACTTGGACGTCAAGGGCTTGACGAAGGCCGTCCAGGGCATCTTCGACAAGGTCGCTGACGACTCCTCGATCGAGAAGCTCAAGATCACCTGATCCCTCTCACAGATCGCGAACCACCTATGTCTGCATCAGCCACTGATGCGACGACGGCGGGCGGGCTCCCCGAGGCAAACCCCTGGGGAGCCCCACCGCGCCGTCGCCGCCGCAAGCTCACCTTCGACCGGGCCCTGTTCATGGCCGTCTTCCTCGGCCTGCCGGTCGCGGTCTTCGTCATCTTCGTCGTGATCCCGATCGGCCAGGCCCTCTTCTACTCGCTGACCGACTGGTCCGGGTTCTCCCCGGTCATGAACGTCGTCGGCCTGGACAACTACGTCAAGCTGCTCAACGACGAGACCTTCCTCAAGGCGCTGCGCAACAACGCACTGCTCACGCTCGTGGTGCCGTTGGTGACGCTCACTGCGGCGCTGGCGATCGCGGTGGTCGTGACCACCGCAGGACCCAGCACCGGCCAGGTGCGCGGCCTGAACGGCTCCGGCTTCTACCGGGTCGTCTCGTTCTTCCCCTACGCAGTGCCGGCCATCGTCATCGGTCTGCTCTGGGCACAGGTCTACGACCCGGCCGCCGGCCTGTTCAACGGGGTCCTCACCGGCATCGGCCTCGACGGCTTCGAGAACTATGCCTGGCTCGGGGAGGTGCGTGCGGCGATGCCGGCCTCGATGTTCGTGATGATCTGGGCCAGCATCGGCTTCTACACCGTGCTCTTCGTGGCCGCCATCAAGGGCATCCCCGCGGAGATCTACGAGGCCGCTCGGATCGACGGCGCCGGTCGGTTCCGCACCGCGATCTCGATCACGCTCCCGTCGATCCGCGACAACGTCCAGACGGCCTACATCTACCTCGGGATCCTCACCCTCGACGCGTACGTCTTCATGGCGGCGCTCAACCCGGGCGGTGGACCCGCGAACTCGACGCTGACGATGAGCCAGCACCTGATGAACACGGCCTTCAAGAAGGGCCAGTTCGGCTACGCCACCTCGATGGGAGTCGTGCTCGCCTTGGTCACGCTGCTCTTCGCAGCGCTGATCTTCACGATCTTCTACTTCGCCGGTGGACGGGACAAGAAGGGAGCGGTGCGGGCATGAGTGCTGTGACTCTCGACGAGCAGGCCGCCCCAGCGCGCGCCGACCGCGGCAGGCGTACGCCCAGTGACGCCCTGGTGGCGGGCACGTCGCACACGATGTTGATCCTCTGGTCGGTCATCGTGATCGTGCCGTTCTGCTGGGTGCTGCTCTCCTCGTTCAAGACGTCGAAGGAGATCCTGTCCTCGCCGTTCTCCCTGCCGGCGGAGTGGAGCTTCGACAACTACGTCAGCGCCTGGACGAAGGCCGGCATCGGGACGTACTTCTTCAACACCGTCATCGTCGTCGGCACCGCCCTGGTGCTGGTGATGCTGCTGGGGGCGATGTGCGCCTACGTGCTGGCACGGTTCGAGTTCTTCGGACGCAACTTCATCTACTACTCGATGCTCGGCGGGCTGACCTTCCCGGTCTTCCTGGTCATCGTGCCGCTCTTCTTCGTGCTGCAGGGGTTCGGGCTGCTCAACACGCTGCCAGGACTGATCCTGACCTACGTGGCCTACGCGCTGCCGTTCACCGTCTTCTTCCTCTACGCCTTCTTCAAGACGTTGCCCGACGACGTCTATGAGGCCGCGATGATGGACGGTGCGGGGGAGTGGCGCACGTTCTTCCGGATCATGCTGCCCATGGCCGCACCTGGGATGGCCGGCGTGGCGATCTTCAACTTCCTCGGACTGTGGAACCAGTTTCTGCTCCCGGTGGCGCTCAACACCGACCGGAAGAACTACGTGCTCACCCAGGGCATGGCCTCGTTCTCGTCGCAGGCGGGTTACAACGTGGACTTCGGCGCGCTCTTCGCCGGCGTGGTGCTGACCGTGCTGCCGGTGCTGGTGGTCTACCTGATCTTCCAGCGGCGGATCGCCGGGACGGTCTCGACAGGGACATTCCGGTAGAGATGTGATCGGGGTCTCGCCTCCCAGGTTAATAAGCGCTAACCTGGGAGGCGTGACCTCCTTTCTCCAGCCCGAGCACGAAGAGTTGCGTGCTGTCGTCCGTGACTTCGCCCAGAAGGAGATCGCGCCCCATGCCTCGCAATGGGACCGCGACCACCACTTCCCCGTCGATGTGGTCCACAAGATGGGTGAGCTGGGCCTGTTCGGCCTGACCGCCCCCGAGGCGTACGGAGGGGGCGAGGGTGACCTCGTCGCGCTCTGTGTCGCGATCGAGGAGCTCGGCCGTGTCGACCAGTCGATCGGGATCACGCTCGAGGCCGCCGTCGGTCTCGGGATCAACCCGATCCTCACCTACGGCACCGACGAGCAGAAGGAGCGGTGGCTCCCCGACCTCGTCGCGGGCAAGAAGCTGGCCGGCTTCGGGCTGACCGAGCCGGGCGCCGGCTCCGACGCCGGCGCGACCGCCACCAAGGCCGTACTGGACGGCGAGGAGTGGGTCGTCGACGGCGCCAAGCAGTTCATCACCAACTCCGGCTCCTCGATCACCTCGGTCGTCACCGTCACTGCGCGCACGGGGGTCTCGACAGGCTCGACCACCGGGGGTCGTGACAAGCCCGAGATCAGCACCATCATGATCCCCTCGGGCACGCCCGGGTTCACCGCCGAGAAGGGCTACGACAAGCTCGGCTGGCACGCCTCCGACACCCACCCGCTCTCCTTCGACGGCGCCCGGGTGCCGGCCGACCACCTCCTCGGTGAGCGCGGCCGCGGCTACGCCCAGTTCCTGGCCACCCTCGACGACGGCCGCGTGGCGATCGCCGCTCTCGCGGTCGGCTGCATCCAGGCGTGCCTCGACATGGCCCTGGAGTACGCCGGGGAGCGGCAGACCTTCGGTGGCCCGATCGGCCGCAAGCAGGGCGTCGCCTTCCAGATCGCCGACCTCGAGGTCATGCTGCGGGCCTCGCGCCTGATGACGTACGAGGCCGCCGCGATGAAGTCCGGGCTCGAGTCGGGTGCCGTCACGATGAAGGAGTTCAAGCAGGCAGCCGCCGCTGCGAAGCTGTACGCCACCGAGTCGGCCGTCACCGCGACCCGTATCGCCACCCAGGTCTTCGGTGGCTACGGGTTCATGGAGGAGTATCCGGTGGCTCGTTTCTACCGCGACGCGAAGATCCTGGAGATCGGCGAAGGCACCTCCGAGGTCCAGCGGATGCTGATCGCAAGAGGTCTCGGCCTGCCGGTCGAATGAGCTTGATTCTTCCTGTGGGCTGAACGAAACCCACAAAGTAATCAAGGGCCATCTCACCACTGACCGTTTACTGTGACCTCATGGTGTTCGGGGGACAGCTGCTGGGACGGCTGCGTCGCACCCGCCTCTTTGGAGAGGCGGTCCGCTTCATGATGGTCGGCGGAATCGCGACAGCAGTCGCTTTCGTGCTGTTCAACGGGCTGGTCCACGGCTTCTTCACGGGTGCCGGACCGATGAACGGGCAGCCGATCCCGGCCTACATCATCGCCAACACCGTCGGCATGCTGATCAGCTATGAGCTGAGCCGCCGCTGGACCTTCCGCCACCGCATCTCAGACCATGCTGACGGTGGTTTCACCGCCTACGTCGTCATCAACGCGGTCACCATGCTGCTGCCGATCGGGTGCTTGTACGTCACCCGCAGCGTGCTCGGCTGGGACAGCGCGATCGCCGACAACGTCTCGGCCAACGTGGTCGGGGTGATCCTGGGCCAGATCGCCCGGTTCTTCCTGTTCCGGAAGTTCGTCTTCGGCCGGCCGATCCGCTACACGCAGGTCTACGGCAGCGTCGAGGAGGAGGCCGCCGCGCTCGGCGCCGCAGATGGTGGGAAGTTCCTCGTCACCCAGGAGCGTCGCGAACGAGTCAGCGGTTCCACAGATCCGGCCACGCATGACCGAGCCGGCTGAGCAGATCGCGCAGCAGCGGCAGGCTCAGTCCGACCACGTTGTGATGGTCGCCCTCGATCCGGGTCACGAACGCTCCACCGAGCCCGTCGATCGTGAACGCCCCGGCGACGTGGAGCGGCTCACCCGTCGCGACGTACGCCGCGATCTCCTCGTCGCTCAACTCGGCGAAGTGCACCGTCGTGGCCGCGGTCTGCGACACCTGTCGACCGGTCGCGGTGTCGATCAGCGCATGGCCTGAGACGAGCACGCCGCTGCGGCCCCGCATCTCCTGCCAGCGCTGGGTCGCCTCCTCGGGGTCGCTGGGCTTCCCCAGCGGCTTCCCGTCCAGCTCGAGGACGCTGTCGCAGCCCAGCACGAGCGCTCCGGCAGGGACCTCCGGCCGGCCGGCGACCGCGTCCCTCTTGAGCTCGGCCAGCCCGAGCGCGAGCTCGGTCGGCGGCAGTCCGTCGAGCTTGCTCTCGTCGACTCCGGAGACGATGACGACCGGCTCGATGCCTGCGCTGCGCAGCGTCTGCAGCCGAGCGGGGGACTGGGAGGCGAGGACGAGCTTGGTCATGAGTCAACCCTAGGGCCCCTGGTCCTTTACCCCGCTGCCCGTCCCGACTAGGTTTCGCACATCCAACCCATCTCAATGAGGAGAAATCCGAAGTGACGGATTACCCGCCGCCCCCGCCCCAGCAGCCGTACGGTGCTGGCCCCGTGGGCGAAGTTTCGCTCAGCCAGCCGCTCCGCGGCGCGTCGCCCCGCGACGCCATCGTGCGCTTCTTCAAGAAGTACGCCACCTTCGAGGGCCGCGCCAGCCGGTCCGAGTTCTGGTGGCCGTGGCTGTTCGCCGTGGTCGTCAACATGGCGATCAACGTGATCCTCGGCGCCGACTCGACCGCCGGCTCCATCATCGGCGGCCTCTTCGCGCTCGCCATCCTGGTCCCGCAGCTCGCCGTCGGCGCCCGCCGTCTGCACGACACCGGCCGCTCCGGCTGGTGGCAGCTGCTCTACCTGACCTGCATCGGCATCATCGTGCTGATCGTCTTCTGGGCTCTCCCGGAGAAGGCCGAGGGCGACAAGTACAACGTCGCCTGACCGGCGGCTAACCACGAGCGGCGATCAGTCTCTAGACTGATCGCCGCTCGGCCGAAGTGGTGGAATTGGCAGACACGCAGCACTTAGGATGCTGTGCTCTAGGGCGTGCGGGTTCAAGTCCCGCCTTCGGCACACAGAGTCCGGGTCCGACCCGGGGAGTCCCAGGGACGATCCTGATGGACATCAGGCCCCTGACCCCCAAGGATGGAAGCACAACACCCCATCCATGGAGAGGGATGAACTCATGTCGTTCAAGGACAACGCGTCCAACTGGCGCGATGGCGTCCAGAAGGGCGTCGAAGGCGCCAAGCCCGCTGTTGAGGACGCCAAGGTGAAGTCGGCACCCCACCTTGTCACCGGCGGCGAGAAGACGGTCGTGAAGGCTGGCGAGTTCAAGGCGCAGATCGAGGCCAAGCGGGTCGAGATCGGGTCCGCCCCTGACGCCGACTCGCCGCGCAACCAGGCGCTGTCGGGTCTGCTCCAGGTCGGCGTCGCCGCGACCGACGCCGCCGCCCACGCGGGCGAGTGGCTGAAGGAGACCGGCGCCAAGTGGGGCGCCGGCCCCGTGGTGGTCGAGCCGCCCAAGGAGATCCCGGGGGACGTACCGCCGCCGCCGGACTTCCAGAAGCCCGGCGACCAGCAGTAGGACCGAGCCCTAGGAAGCCAGGCCGAGGTCGCGGCGGAGCTTGGCCACGTGACCGGTCGCCTTGACGTTGTACTGCGCGACCTCGATCTTGCCTTCCTCATCGACGACGAACGTCGAGCGGATCACACCCTCGACGACCTTGCCGTAGAGCTTCTTCTCGCCGTACGTGGCGTACGCCTTGTGCACCGAGAGGTCTTCGTCGGAGGCCAAGGTGATGGTGAGCCCGTCACGCTCGCGGAACTTCGCGAGCTTGGCGGGCTTGTCCTTCGAAACGCCGATGACCTCGTAGCCGGCTGCCTTCAGCGAGTCGATCGAGTCGGTGAAGTCGCAGGCCTGCTTGGTGCAGCCGGGGGTCATCGCGGCGGGGTAGAAGTAGACGATCACCTTGCGACCGCGGAGGCTGCTGAGCGAGACCTCCGCGCCGGTGTCGTCGGGGAGGATGAAGTCGGGGGCCACATCGCCCGGCTCGAGACGTGTCATGTCGACAACCTACCCAAGAGATCGAGCGAACCGCAGCGGTGGAGCACGCAGTGGACGTACGCCGGTTGCTAAGGTCTGCGCATGTCCAAGGACCAGACTTCCTCGCTCGAGTCCGAGATCGAAGAGATCCGTGAGCGACTCGCAGGCACCATCGATGAGCTGATCTACCGGGGCAGCCCGAAGACGATCGTCCAGCGCCAGGTGGCGGCCGTCAAGGCGGTCTACGTCGACCCCGTCTCCGGAGAGCCCAGGATGGGCAACATCGCAAAGACCGTCGGCGGGGTGGTGGGCACCGTCGTGCTCATGGCGGCGCTGCGTAAGATCACCAAGGTCAACTGACCCCCACACCAGCAAGGCAATGACCGACGTGACCGACAAGACCCCCATCAAGATGCTCCACGACCGGGTGCTGGTCGAGGTCGGGGCCGACGCCGGTGAGCGCCGTTCGTCGGGCGGCATCGTCATCCCGGCGACGGCCGCCATGGGGGCGGCCAGGCGGCTCACCTGGTCACGCGTGGTCGCTGTCGGCCCGCACGCCCGTGCCGTCGAGATCGGTGACCGGGTGCTCTTCGACGCCGACGACAAGCCTGAGGTCGAGGTCGCCGGAGAGGTCTACGTGCTGATGCGCGAGCGGGATGTGCACGCTGTTGCGGCGGAGCGGATCGCTGACGAATCTACTGGGTTGTACCTGTAACCCTGCCGAGTCGGCGGATCTGACCCCGTGTCTCGCGAAGCGAAGCGAGCGAGAGGGGTCGGATGCGCCGACTCGGCATTACTTCTTGGGTAGGGCGTTGAAGCGGTGCGCAAAAACGACGATGTTGCTGTCGTAGCTCGAGCCGTTCCAGTCGGTGCAGGTGATGACCACCAGCCGGCCGTCGCCGTGGTCCTGACCGAAGATGCGTCGGGCCTGCTTGGCCAGCTCCTTGCGGCTGAGCACCTCGACGGAGTCGACCTGGTGCTGGAAGGTCCCGTCCTTGGTGACGATGTCGACCTCCTGCCCCTCCTCGATGTGGTCGAGCTTGTTGAGGCTGCCGCCACCTGTGTGCACCGTGTGGCCGGTGACGACCGTCTGGCCCTGCGCCGAGCCGGGCTTGGCGCTGCCGACCCACCAGCCGATCTCGCGCGGGTTGCGCGGGGGATCGAGCACCTCGCCGTCGAGCCGGATCGGGACGACCTTGGCCTTGGTGTTCAGCCCGGGCAGCTCCAGTCGTTTCGGAGCGCCGGGCGGCACCTCGACCGCGGCGCTGCCGCTCGGCCACATCAGGCCGGCCAGCACCATCGCGACGGCGAGCACGACCAACGCGGTCCAGAGTCCGCTCGCCGCCGCGGCAAGCCGCGGCGGCGAGTCATTGGCAGTGTCAGCCACGTCGCAGCATGCGGAGGTACGTCGCCGCACCGGCGCCTGCGGCCGCGAGGAGCAGCAGGGCGACGAGGGCGGTGCGTCCGGCGCTGCCGTCGTCGTAGCTCTCCATCCCGGCCGTCACCACGGTCGGGACCGTGGCCGGCGGGTTGGCTGCCTTGGGCGGCGGGTTGTTGACAACCGTCTTCGGAGCCGGGCTGTTCGGGCCGCAGCTGCTGGTGCCGATGGTCAGGTGCGTCAGCGGGCCACCGACGAACGGCTCGGCCGCGGGCAGGATCTTCGCGTCGAGTGCGGTCACGGTGATCGCGCCCGGCGAGGTGTTTTGGGCGTTGAGGGTGATGTCGAGGAGGTTGTCCTCCAACGGTGCAAGCTGGCCCTCGATCGAGGTCAGCAGGGTGTTGAGCACCTGCTTCTGCAGCTCGACGACGATGGGGTCGATCGGCTGGAGCGCGCCGCCGAGGCCGTTGGCCAGCTGGGTGCGCAGGCCCTTGATGACGACGTCGACCACGCCGGAGAGGTCGGTGACGACCTTCTGGTTCACCGCGGGGTCGACCGGCAGTTCGACGATGGTCTCCCGTTTGCCACCGGGCAGGACCACGTAGGCGGACGAGTTGGCGATCGTGCTGTCGCCGCGCGCGGTGTCGTCGTTGGCGGTGCAGTGACTCTGCACGGCGCCGAGGTCCACGTAGAGACCTGCGCCGTCCAACCCGTCAACCACGGGGGCAAGGAGCTGGTCGAGCGCGCCGGTGATCTCGGTCTGGAACGGCTTCAGCGCGTCCTGGACCTGTTTGTCCATGCCTTGGAACAGGTCGGACTGGATCACCTCCAGGTCGCTGAAGTCGAGGCTGGCCGCGTCGAGCTTGATGTTGTCGCCGCCGCTGAGGCAGTTGCCGGAGCCCGCAGCGACCAGGGTCGCACCGTCACCGGCGACGCCGGAACAGGCCGCCGAGGTGGCGTTGCTCTTGGCGACCGCATCTTGGGCCAACGTGCCCACGTGGATCGCGTCCTGGCCGCCCAGTGCGGTGATGAGTGGCTTGTTGGTGCCCTCTGAGGACTCGGTGGAGCCGTCGTTGGTCACGGCATAGGTGCCTGAGTCCGTCGCCCGGGCGTTGGCGAGCTCGAGGCTCAGCGCGGTCGCGGACGCCTGCGACACCGTGGCGGCGCTCGCAGGTGCGGCCGACAAGGCGACCATGGCGGCTGCGGCCGCTACCGCAGTCCCTCGCGCGATGAGTTTTGTGCGCACGTAAATCCCTCCCTTTGACCTTCGTCACACCCAACGGCCGAGTAGCCCCGTACGTTACGGCCTGGGGTATCCCTTCTGACATGCGGAATCCCGGTGTCTGGGTCAACTGTCGCAGACAGATCCGTCCTTGTCGCCGTCGCGGTACCAGTCGTACTCCGGGTCACGACCCTTCCAGTACGGTCCGTACCCCTCCGAGATCGCCTTGGCGCAGGTGTCGAAGCGAGGGTCGCCGCCGCCCGGTTTCGCGGTCGGTTCGCCGCCCGCCGGCGGGTTCACCTGGGCCAGCCGCACGGTGATCTCGGGATTGTCGCAACCCGCGGCGATGTCCTCGAGCGCAGCCTTCTCCGCCCGGTCCGCCGAGAGGCTCCAGCGGATCTTCACGGCGACCCAGTCCGCGGCGTACGTGCAGTGGTAGGCCGGGGCGTCGGGCATCCAGTCAGCCGGGTCCTGGTCGCCCTTGCTGCGGTTGGTCGCGGCGGTGACGGCGATGAGCGCGCGCGGGTCGCCGAGATCGTTGGCGTACGCCTCCCGCTCCTCGTCGCTCCACGCGTGGGCGCCGGATTCCCAGCTCTCCTTGAGCGCGACCATGTGGTCGATGTCGAGACCGCCGGGGCGCTTGAGCGTGACGCCGTCGTACTCCGAGAACCACTCGCCCTTGGTCACATCGCACCTGCCGCGGGCCTTCTTCGTCGACTCTTCCACGAGCACCTCGTCGCGCGCGTCCTGGCAGTCGCCGTCTGCGTCGACCCAGTGCTTGAACTTCTCCCGCTCGTAGCCGGAGCTGACCTCCTCGGCGACAGGGAGCTTCGCGATGGCTTCAGCCAGCGGAAGGCTGACCTCCTCGCCGCTGCCGGCGCCGTATCCGGCTTGGACGGCGGCGTCGGGCTCGGAGATCTCGGCGCAGCCGGAACAGAGGATTGCGACGGCGAACAGGGTCGCCAACGGGCGCAGCATGAAGTGACTCCAGAGCGAGGGGGAAGGGTGCCCTTGGGGAGCGTCGGGGCGGCTCAACCTTGGCGGATCCCGTGGCGGGTGGCACGCAGGCGCGCCGCCCAGAAACTTCCTGCTTCCAGGAGAAATGGGAATCCCGGGCCGAGGCTCGATGCCTGGCCCGGGACTCCGGGTGCCGCAGGTTCTACGGCGGTCCTACAGGTGCGTACTGATCAGCCTGATCAGGCCTGTGCGCGGCGCAGCAGGAACCACCGGGTGGCGGCGGCAGCGGCGACGAGCAGCGCGAGCGCGCCGGCGGCGAACCCGCCCTTGGCGGCCGGGGACGAGAGCAGGTTCAGCTCGGCGTTGGCCGGGGCGTTGTCGGGCTTCACAGCTAGGCTCGTGTCCGGGTCGGACTTGTCGCCGGAGACGACGAGGTCGACGTTCTTCTTGTCACCGGTGGCCGCGGCCTTCTCCTCGGCGAGGGTGAGGCCGTTGGTGCCGCAGGTGCTGGTGCCGATGGCGACGTTGGCAGCGGTCGGAGCGCCGACCTTCTTCACCGCGTCGAGGACCTTGATGTCCAGGGCAGAGACCTCGAGCGACTTCGCGGTCCCGGCCTGCTTGTTCAGAGTCTGCTTGTTCATGGTGAGCTTGACCAGGTCGGTCTCGAGGCCCTTCAGGAGCACGGCGAGCTGCTCCTTGATGTGCTCGATCAGGTCGACGCGGATGGAGATGTCCAGGCCGGCGAGCCCGTCCCTGGTCTTCAGGCCAGACTGGAGCAGCGTGTCGACGCGACCGAGGACGGCGTCGGTCACCGGGGAGAGGTCGGGGACGACCGTCGTGTTCTTCTTCGGGTTCGCCGGCAGGTCGGCGACCTTGATGTCGCCCTTGCCGGGGACGTTGACGGTGACGGCGGCGTTCTTGAGCTGGGTCTTGCCCTTGAACTTGGTGCCCTGCGCCATGCAGGTGCTCTCCGCGGCGTCGAGGTCAACGCCGACCGCGAGGCCCCCGACCTTGGTGAGCACGCCGGAGACGACGGTCTGGACCAGGTCGTTGACCGGGCCGAGCTTGACGTGGAAGTCCTTGCTCTCGTCGTTGAGCAGGTAGTCGGTGGTCGCGCCGAGCTTGTTGAGGTCGAGCTCGGCGAGGTTCACGGTGACGGCCTTGCCCGGCTTGACGCAGCTCGAGCCGTCGCCGATCGAGACGAGGGTCGCGCCCTTGCCGGCGAGGGCCGAGCAGGCGCCGGAGTACGCGGTGCCGTTCTGAAGGGCAGCGGCCGCGTCCTGGGCGAAGACGCCGACCGAGAGCAGCTGCTGGTCGCCCGCGAGGACCGGCATGGCCGGCTTGTTGGTGCCCGAGTTGACGGTCTTCTTGCCGTTGTAGGTGGCGGTGTAGCGGCCGGTGTCGACCTTGACCTTGTCGGACACGTTGACGGTCAGAGCGACCGACGAGGCCTTGGCCTGAGGCTTCTCCGCCGCAGTCGCCGGGGCCGCGGTCACGGAAAGACCGATCATCGCGGTCGCCGCGACAACGGCGGCTCCGCGGACCGAGAGTGGGGAGCGCAAGTGACTTCTCCAATGGTGTTGATAACTGTCGATGACAGGGCACGACGAGTAGAAGCCAGCATCTGCAGCCCCCCGGTTGCTGTGACTCGCCGTGACGAAGCGGGGAGTCTAGTCACGGCGATTCACCGTCGACCACATGCGTGAGGTCGCACAATCTGCCCGTAACTTCGCTGGTAACACGTCGTGCTGGAGGTCGACCTCGACGAGGAAATGCCCCTGGGTCCATGGCGTGGTCCTCGATATGGATCTGTCGTATGGATCCTGTGCCTGGAATGTTCCACTGGGGCCAGATGTCAAAAATTCGGCCTCAATCATGGTGAGCCACCAGTTAGGCTGACCTAAGTAGAGGCTTGAGGGCTTTCTGACAATGTGTCAGTATCTTTCTCGGAACGCCGTTCACTTGACGCCCCGACCTCACTGGAGCACCTATGTCTGCCCAACTCGTCGACGAGATCTCCAGCGCCCCGCTCTCCGCACTGATGCGTGAGGGCTCCCGAGCCCAGCACACCGCAGCCGAGAGCTCCTCGTTCATGGAGGAGCTGTTGGCCGGGAGGGTCAACGAGCAGGGGTACGCCGACTATCTGCTGCGCCTGCGCAAGGTCTATGCCGCGCTCGAGGCGGTGGGTCGCGACCTGGCCGCCACCGACGCCGTCGCCGCAGCCGTCCACGACGTGGCGCTGGAGCGCCTGGTCGCGATCGATGCCGACCTGGCCGTGTGGGCGCCGGGAGTCGACGACGGCTCCGTGGAGTCGGCGGCCGCCGATGCGTACGTGGCTCGGATCGAGGCGACTCGTAGCTGGGGTGGGCTCTACGCCGCTCACCACTACACGCGCTACCTCGGTGACCTCTCCGGCGGCCAGGCGATCGGCCGGCTGCTCGACCGGTTCTTCGAGCTCGACGGGGAAGGGGTGGCGTTCTACGAGTTCGCCGAGATCCCCAAGCCGAAGCCCTACAAGGACGGCTACCGCGCGCGTCTGGACGCGCTGGATCTCGACCCCGCGGAGAAGATCCGGATCGTCGAGGAGGTCCAGGTCGCCTTCAGTCTCAACCAGGCCCTCTTCGAGGAGCTCGGCGCTCGCCTCGACGTCTATCGCAAGTGAGCTGAGGTCCGCCCCGTGCCCCGTATCGCAGCGGACAACGTCCTCGAGCACCGCAGGCTGGTGCGCGAGCGGATCTTCGCCGCGTTCGCGGAGCTGATGCTCGAAGGCAGCTATGACGCCATCAGCATGTCGAAGCTGGCCGAGCGCGCCGGGATCGGACGCACCGCGATCTACCACCACTTCAAGGACCGCGACGCCGTGATGGTCGCGTTCGCCACCCACGAGACCTCGGAGTACGTCGCGGCCCTGCAGGATCAGCTCGCCGCGAGCGATCAGCCGGCGGAGCGGCTGCGGATCTACGTACGCAGCCATCTCAGCCTCGGCGAGACCCCGCTCCACAAACAGCGTGGTTACATGGGCTTCGGCCCCCAGGTCTACGGCGCGCTCCCCGCGGAGGCCCGCCAGGAGATCCGCGAGCACGTCGTCGCCGTCGAGCAGGTCCTCGCCGAGATCCTCGAGCGGGGCGTCGAGCAGGGCATCTTCGCCATCACCGACGTCGGCGCCACCCTCTCCCTGATCCACGTCGTGCTCGGCGCGCGCCATGTCCCCGCCGAGCGGGTCGAGGAGTTCGTCCTCCGCGCGGTCGGTGGTCTCCTGCGAAGCGAGGAATCCGATCCGCTTCTTTAGCAGTGAGCCTCTCAGGCGCCGATCGCGATGACGGGCTTCTTGGTCGGGTCGAGAAGGACCGCTGGGGATCGGGGCGGAGGCCGGAGGTGAGGTTCGGCATTTGGTGAGCGATCGTCTGATCTGGCGGCGGACGACGAGTCCGGATGCCACTATTGCGCGGTGCTTGACAAGGTGAATTCGGTGCTCGATCGGGTCTGGCCGCGTTGGACTCGTTGGTGGTGGGTCGTGGTGCTGATGATTGCCTGCGTCACGGGGCTAGGCGTGCGCGAACCGTGGCTGTTGCCGCTGGTGGTGCCGCTCTACGTGTTGGTCGTGCTCGTGTGGGGCCGGGCGATCGTTCGAGGGGTCCGGGCGTTCGCGGATGAGTGGCGGAGTCAGCGATGACCGCAGCTCGCACTCGGCCTGAACTCGGGTTGATCGTTAGTTGTCCGCCGCAGCTGCGCCTCAATCAAAGCAACCGCGAGCCAATGACCGTTTACCTGAGCCATGTGCAAGGCCGACCCGATGCCGGGCAGCGCCGAGGCGAGCGGATCAGCACCCCTTGCTAGAAGGTAGGCCGTCACATCAACACGCAACGGATCTCCTGATTGGATGTGCCCGTCGATCTCCACCTCGACCGTGTGTTGGAGAAGGGTCATACCTTCGTCGACCTCCTCGAGGTCAGTACCGTGGTCGAGCAGATCCCGTAACGCCGGTAGGTCCTCGTGCTCGACAGCTAGATGCGCGGGAGTCAACTTCGTCCTCCATCGTGTCCACGGGGCTAGGTGTCGGCGCGGTCGAGGGCAGCGTATCGGCGGCGAGGACACCGACCGGAGCGGGCGGGTCGGGTGTCGAATCGTGCGGACTTGGACTACGAGTCGTGGGAGGAGGCGTGCGGGAACGCGGTTCGTTCGGGTTGGCTGATAGATCAGGGCTGCATGGCTGTCATTCGGCCGTGCGCTCAACGGGCCGTCTTGGGCATATTGGTGTTCATGGTTGTTCGTAGGGGATCGTGGCGCATTCATCCCCGCATTCGTCCTCACCCCGGACTGGTTGAGCGGGGGGCTTCCCGATCCGCGCGGAGCTACGTCGCCGGGCGTGGCTCCATGGGACCAGCGGATGTGCCGATGCTGGTGACCTGACGGTTGACAGGGATCGGCAGCGAATGCCCAACGTTGCCCGCTACCCTCGCCGCGTGCGGCGATGGGTGAGTGGACTGGTCATGTTGGGCGTCGTTGCCGTAGCGCTGGTCGTCTGGCATCAGCGCCAGGCACCCGATTCGTGCCTCAGGACGGTCGACTTCGGCGGCGTCGCCTACGCGGAGGCAACAACAACCGAAGAGGTCGTCAGCGGGAACGAACTCGGGGACGGAACCCTGCGCTGTGGGTCGTACGCACGCACGATCATGCTGAACCGGACCCCCGGCCTCGATCCGGACGTCGCGGTGGCTTCTCCGATCGGCGCCTACGTCCTGTACCTCGCGCCGGGGGTCACCCCGCAGGACCTTCCCGACAAGTTCGGGACAGTGAGACTCGACGACTGAGCCGGGTTTCGGCGATGCTCGAGAGGCTGATTCGAGGACCCGAAAAACGCAGGCGAGGAGGACGGCAACCCCGACCAGCAAGCGAGCTAATCGGGACTTTGTGTGCCCAATTGTGTGCGCCGGTTAGATAGCAAAGAACCGGCCCTCGCCTGAAAGTCCAGGTGAGGGCCGATTTCGATGTACGCCATGTAGGACTTGAACCTACAACCCGCTGATTAAGAGTCAGCTGCTCTACCAATTGAGCTAATGGCGCACGTCCCGCGAGCTGCTTGCGCGCTCGGCGACGAGAAGAACACTAGCAGCGGGCTCGGATGCGCCCCAAATCGAGGGTGCGCCGGATCAGCGGTGTGGTCAGCGGAGCTCGAGAACCGCCTGGGCGGCGTTGTGGCCGCCGAGGCCGGAGACGGCGCCGCCGCGTACGGCACCCGAGCCGCACACGAGGACGGTGCCGAGGTCGGTGGCGACGCCCCAGCGGGCGGCGGGGGTGGTCAGGTCGGCGTCATCGGGGGCCCAGGGCCAGGCGAGGTCGCCGTGGAAGATGTGGCCGCCGGGCATGGCCAGGTCGGCCTCGATCTCCTGGGGGATCTTGGCCTCGATGCACGGCTTGCCGTCCTCGGTCCGCGCGACGACGGAGGCGATCGGGTCGAGGAGGTGGCGGTCCAGGGAGGCGATGGCGCGCTCGACCGCCTGGGCCTTGCGCTTCTCACGCGTGGCCGGATCCTCGAAGAGGGTGGCCGGGGCGTGCAGGCCGAAGTAGGTGAGGGTCTGGGTGTCGGGCGGCACGTCGCCGAGAATGGACGGGTCGGTCAGCGAGTGGCAGTAGACCTCGCCCGGCATCTCGGTCGGCACCGACCCGGCGGCGGCCTCGGCGTACGCCTTCTCGAGCTCCGAGTAGGACTCGCCGAGGTGGAGGGTGCCGGCGAAGGCGACCTTCGAGTCCTCGCCGGAGCGCAGCCGGGGGAGGCGCTCGAGGAGCATGTTGATCTTGAGCTGGGCACCCACTGGCTTGGTCGTGGGAGAGGGGGTGCGGCCGAGGAGGCCGTCGAGGACGTACGGGGCCAGGCCGGAGAGCACGAAGTCGGCGGCTACCGTGTGAGAGCCGGAGGCGTCGGTCCAGGTGACCTCCGCGCTCTCGCCGACCGCACCGCCGCGGATCGAGGTGACGGTCGCGCCTGTGAGGACCTCCGCCCCACCTGCGTACGCCGCCTTGGCGATCGCCCCGGTGACCGCGCCCATGCCGCCGACCGGGACCCGCCACTCGCCGGTCCCGTTGCCGATCAGGTGGTAGAGGAAGCAGCGGTTCTGGATCAGGCTGGGCTCGCCGAGCCCGGCGAAGGTGCCGATCAGGGCGTCGGTGGCGACCACGCCGCGGACCAGGTCGTCGCTGAACCGGCGCTCGATGGCCTCACCCAGAGGACGCTCGACGAGGTCGCGCCAGATCGGCGCACCCACCTGCGACCTGATCGCATCTCCCGTGGGCAGCGGCGAGGTCAGGGTGGGCGCGACGACCTGGGCGAGCTCGCCCACCTCGTCGTAGAACGACTGCCACGCGGCGTACTCCTCGTCCGACCCGGTCGCCGCGCGGAAGCTCGCGGCGGTGGCTTCGCCCTCGGGCGTCTCCACGAGCAGGCCGGTGGCCCGCGAGCCGTCGAGGAAGGGCGAGTACGACGCGGTCTGCCGTGACGCGAACTCGATGTCGAGGCCGAGATCCTGATGGATCTGCTCGGGGAGCAGCGAGACCAGATAGGAATAGCGCGAGAGCCGGGTCGGGAAGCCCTCGAACGCCTGCGCTGAGATCGCCGCGCCACCGACGTGGTCGAGCCGCTCCAGCACCAGGACCGAGAGGCCCGCCCGGCTCAGGTAGGCCGCGGCGGTGAGGCCGTTGTGTCCGCCGCCGGCTACTACTACGTCGTACTTCTCGTGGGCCATGGCCCCGATCCTAGGGTCTGGCGGAAATTCTTGGCCGGACCCTTAAGAGGCGGACAAGGCGGCGTTGGCGCGTTCGGTGAGGGTGGCCAGGACGCGGGCGGTCACGACCATGTCCTCGGCCGGGATGTCGGCGAAGAACGTCCTGGTCAGCGGCTGGACGCGCTCGGTGATCTGCTGCTGGAGACGGTCCCCCTCCTCGGTCAGGGTGAGTCCGTCGGCGATCAGGCCGCGGGCGATCGCGGCATCGAGGTGTGACTCGACCTCGGCCGCTGAGATCTTGATGTTGTCGGCCGTCGACGCGACCAGATCGGCACGTGAGGCGTCGCCCTGACGCAGGTAGTTGAGCAGGAGCGACTGCTCGAAGGTCAGATCGAAGTCGTCGAGCACGTCGAGAAGGTTCTTGCGGATGGCGAAGTAGGCGACGCCCAGGTTGGCGCCGGTGAGAGGGGGAGTGGCAGCGGTCATGGTCGGTCTCCAGGTGTGGGGTCGGTGTCGACGGGTGCGGCGAGCATCGCTTCGAGCGCTGCTTGCGTCTCGGTGGCGCGACTGCTGTTGCGGCCGCCGAGCGGTGCGGTGAGCTGGTCGAGCAGCCGGCTGGTCACCGCGATGGCCTCGCGGGTGACCTCGGTGCCCTCGGTGGTGATGGCGAGGCGTACGGCCCGGGTGTCCTTGGTGTCGCGGACGCGCTCGACCCAGCCCTTCGTCTCGAGCTGGCGGGCGAGCTTGGAGACGTACATCGGCTCGAGTCCGGTGATGTCGGCCAACTGCTTCTGGGTCGGGGCCTCCGAGGCACGGAGACCGTGGAGGGAGGCGATGAGGGAGTACTGAGCGTGGGTGAGGCCAAGGGGCGCGAGGGCCCTGTCCATCGACACCCGCAGACGCATGGCCAGGCGCCACGCGACGTATCCGATCGTGTGCTTGCTCATGGTCGAAACCATACATGTTGATCATAACCATGTATATCAATTATCGCTGTCGGTGGTCCCTGGCAGGATCAGGCGCATGGCTGAGCGTCCGGAGGTCCCCCGAGCGATGGTGGCGCGGTTGAGGGAGATCCTCACCGCGTTCCCGAAGTGCATCGAGGAGGACGCCTGGGTGGGAGTGCGCTGGCAGGTCGGCAAGGCGACGGTCGCGCACGTCTTCGGCGGTGAGGACCAGCTCTTCCGGATCATGTTCCGTGGTGAGCCCGACGAGGTGGTGGCCTTCGAGCACCTGGGTCATCCGTATTTCAAGGCCGGCTGGGGCGGCAACGTCGTCGGGATGATCCTCGACGACGAGACCGACTGGGCCGAGGTCGCCGAGCTCCTCACCGACTCCTACTGCATCCAGGCCCCGGCGAAGCTGGCTGATCTCGTCGAGCGTCCGACCGTCGGCTCGGAGTAGGCCTTGCGCGCGCTCGCCGGAAGAGTTGAATCGAGATTAGGACCTTGGGCTCTGGGCCGGCCGCTCGCGCTCCGGCATGTTGCCATGGTAAATCAGGGGGAACAATTTCCTATCCATGGCAACAAATTTCATAAGGAGTGCGTGTGCGACGCTTGGCCATGCTGGTCCTCGGGGGAGCCGTCGCGGCGGCCGGGGTCGGCTGCGGTTCGGACAGTTCCATCGACTACGGGTTCTACAGCAACAATCACGGTGAGAACCCCGCGATGGAGAAGAAGGTGATCACCGTCGACAGCACCGAGAGAATCGAGGAGAACCAGCAGCTCGGGTTGACGGCTGAGGGAACGATCAAGGGCAAGGCGCCGGGAATCCTGCTGCGGGTGATCGTGCAGGACGTCTTCGAGACGTCGTTCACCGACGGCACCACGGCCCCGGCGGGAATGCGCGTGATGGCCGTCGAGGTCCAGATCGCCAACGAGGGGCCGCGGGTCTTCGACGACTCGCCGGCCGCGGGTACGACGGTCATCGATGCCGCGGGCAAGAAGTACAAGAGCCTGCCCGGCACTGCGTCGGTGGACGGCGGCGAGGTGTTCCCGAAGCCGTTCGGGCTGCAGCCGCAGGATCAGCGAACGGCCCTGGTGCCGTTCGTCGTCCCCGAAGGGGTGAACATCAAAGAGGTCGAGTTCCAGGTCGACAAGGGCGGCGAGACCGGTCTGTGGCGGGTCCCGTAGGCCAGAGACCCTGAATCTGGGTCGAATACCAACCTCCAGGCAACCTTCTGGCGGCATCACGCGTCACCATCTGTGCGGTGATGAGACGATGAGTGCGTCTCGGGCGTAATGCTGCGCATTCAACAGGAGGTGTGGTGCGGGTCCGGGTCCTTGGTGCCGTCGAGCTGATCGATGACGACGGCACCGCGCAGAGGCTGTCGCGCACGCGGCGTACGCTGCTTGCGCTTCTGGCCGCCGCGCGTGGAGCACCGGTCTCCTCCGACCTGCTGGTCGATGAGCTGTGGAGAGGTTCGCCCCCGGCGACGGGGGTGAACCTTCTCCACCAGCGTGTCCGTGATCTGCGTCGGGCGCTCGGCGAGGATCGCCGCCGGCTGCAGCGCCGGGCGAACGGCTACGCGCTGGCCGGAGCGGACATCGACCAGGCCCGCTTCGAGGACCTGGTCGAGCAGGGCCGTGTCTCCGCAGAGGCCGGGGACCACGAGCGGGCCAGCATGCTCTTCGATGACGCCCTGGGACTCTGGGCCGGGGGAGCGTACGGAGCGGTCGGCGAGTCGCCGATGATCGCGACCGAGGCCGCCCGGCTCGAGGAGCTGCGCCTGGTCGCCGTCGAGTCCAGGGCCGCCGCCGACCTGGCGCTCGGTCGGCAGGCCGCGGTGGTGGGTGACCTGGGTCCATTCGTCCGGGCCAATCCGCTCCGGGAGCGCCTGTGGCTGCTGCTGATGACGGCGCTGTGGCAGTCGGGCCGCACGGCCGAGGCCCTGTCCGCCTACCAGTGGCTCTTCCGGGTCCTCCGGGACGAGCTCGGGGTCGAGCCGTCCAAGGACGTACGCGACCTGCACCTGCGGATCCTCGACGGAGACGATCCCGAGCCCGAGCCGGCACGGATCCACGAGGAGGTCGTCCCGCGGCAGCTGCCGCCGGTCGTCGCGACCTTCGCTGGGCGCGAGGACCATCTGACCGCGCTGGACCAGCTGGTCGCGGAGCGGATCGACGCGGGCGGACGCGCCGTGGTGATCTCTGCGATCGCGGGCACGGCGGGGATCGGCAAGACCACGTTGGCGCTGTACTGGGCGCACCGGGCCGCTCCGCGCTTCCCGGACGGACAGGTGTTCGTGAACCTGCGCGGCTTCGACCCGCACGACGCGCTGGACCCCTTGGACGCGCTCGGGGTGGTGCTCGAGGCGTTCGGTGTGGAGCGGTCCCGCCAGCCCCAGGGCGTCGACGGCCGCGCCGGGCTGCTGCGTAGCAGGCTGGCCGGCAAGCGCGTGCTGCTGGTGCTCGACAACGCCCGTGACAGCGAGCAGGTCCGCTCGCTCATCCCCGGCAGTCAAGGGTGTATGACCCTGGTGACCAGCCGGAACAGGCTCTCCGGGCTGGTCGCCGAGGCCGGCGCGCGTCCGATCGAGCTGGGCCTGCTCGATCACGAGGAGGCCTATGAGCTGCTGGCCGGGAGGCTCGGCAAGGAGCGGCTCCTGGCCGAGTCGGAGGCCGTGGACCGGATCATCTCGCTGTGCGCCTCGTTGCCGCTGGCGCTGTCCGTCGTGGCCGCGCGGGCGGCGACTCGCCCGGCCTACGCTCTCGCCGACCTGGCCGACGAGCTCGGTGAGTCTCGACTGGACGGGTTCGGCGGCGGCCACGGTGACCTCCGGGCGACCTTCTCGTGGTCGGTCCGGCACCTGTCCGAGCCGGCTGCCCGCCTGTTCCGGCTGATCGGCCTGCATCCCGGGCCGACGCTCACCGTCCTGGCCGCCGCCAGCCTGGCCGGGATCTCCCGAGCGCCGGCTCGGCGCCTGCTTGACGAGCTCGCCGAGGCCAACCTGGTGATCGAGGTCACTCCCGGCCGGTTCGTGCTGCACGACCTGCTTCGGGAGTACGCCGCCGACCTCGCCGCGGGCGAGCCGGACTCCCTGCGTGAGGAGGCCGAGCTCCGGATGATCGACCACTATGTGTTCAGCGCTCGGTCCGTGCACAGCGCCTATGATCCTCATCAGAACCATCTCGTCGCCGCCGAGCCGATGCATGCCGGGGTCACGATCGAGGTCGTCGGCGACAGCGGCGAGGCGCTGGCATGGATCACCACGCAGCTGCCCGTGCTGGCGCGCGTGATCGACGGCGCCGTCGCCCGAGGCATCGCCTCCGACCGGATCGTCTTGCTCATCGGTGCCCTCGAGCGTCTGCTCGACCTCCAGGGGCGCTGGATCGAGCTCGCCTCGCTGGCCGAGGCCGCGCTCCCAGGTGTGCGCCACAGCGTCTCGCAGGGCGGCGACCCGGCCGGACTCGGCGTCGTGCACCGCGCCGCGGGCGCGGCCTGCGGGCGCTTGGGGCGCGTCGCCGACGCCCTCGACCACCTCGGTCGGGCCCTCGATCTGGCGACGGGGTCCACCGACCTGGCGGCAGAGGGCAAGACCCTGCACCGGCTGGCCACCGTGGCCACGGCTTCCGGCGATCATGCTGGGGCTGCGGCGTACGCGGCTCGGGCGGCGGAGGTCTTCGCTCGCGCCGGCGATCCGATCCGGGCGGCCTGGACCACCGGCAGGCTGGGTCTCTACGAAGCCCTCGACGGCGCGTACGAGGCCGGGCTCAGCCACTGCGAGACCGCTCTCGCGGAGCTGCGCCGGGTCGCGCCTGGCTATCGCAGCGAGGGCAACGTCATCGCGACCATCGGTTGGATCCACCAGCGGCTCGGCGCGGTCGACGAGGCGGCCGGGCACTTCGAGGAGGCGGTCACCAAGCTGCGTGCCGCCGGTGACCTGCCCGGGCTCGCCGACGCGCTCGGCCACCTGGCCGAGACCCGTGCCGCGCTGGGCAAGCACGAGGATGCCCGCTGCGCGAGGGAAGAGAGCTTCTCGATCCTCGCGCAGCTGGGCTGAGCGTGCCTCGAGCTAGGCCGTGGGCAGCTTGTAGTCGGCGTACTCCTCGCGCAGCGTCTTCTTGGAGAACTTGCCGACCGAGGTCTTGGGCACCTCGTCGATGAAGACCACGTCGTCCGGCACCTGCCACTTGCCGAGGTTCTCGGCGAGGTAGCCGAGCAGCTCCTCCTTGGTGATCGACTCGCCGTCCTTGACCACCGCGAACGCCAGCGGCCGCTCACCCCACTTGGGGTGCGGCACCGCGACGACCGCGGCCTCGGCGACGCTCGGGTGACCCATGATCAGGTTTTCGATCGCGACGGTCGAGATCCACTCGCCACCCGACTTCACCAGGTCCTTGGTGCGGTCGACGATGCGTACGTAGCCGAGCGGGTCGATCGCGGCGATGTCACCGGTGCGCAGCCAGCCGTCAGGGGAGAAGGAGCTCGGCGCGTCGACCTTGTAGTAGCCCGACGCGATCCACGGGCCACGGCACTCGAGCTCGCCGGTCGTCTCGCCGTCCCAGGGGAGCTCGTCGGTGGTCCCGGGCTCCACGATGCGGAGCTCGACGCCGACGGCCGGGATGCCCGGCGACGTACGGTAGTCCGCCTTCTCCTCCTCGGACAGGTCGGCGATCTCGGCCCGCTCGTTGAAGACGCTGCCGAGCGGCGACATCTCGGTCATTCCCCACGCCTGGGTGATCGGCAGGCCGATCGCCTCGCGCCAGGCTTCCGAGAGCGACTTCGGCACCGCGGACCCGCCGCAGACGACCACGCGCAGCGAGGAGAGGTCGGCATCCTTCAGGAGCGGGACCATGCCCATCCAGATCGTGGGTACGCCAGCGGCGACCGTCACCTTCTCGGCCTCGAGGAGCTTGATGATCCCGGCGGGCGAGAGGTCGGGCCCGGGCAGAATCAGGTTGGCGCCGGCCAGCAGCGAGGAGTGGGCGAAGCCCCAGCCGTTGGCGTGGAAGAACGGTACGACCGGCAGCACGCGGTCACGGTCGTTGGTGCCGAAGAGGCTGCCGGCCAGGGAGGCCAGGGCGTGCAGGTACTGGGAGCGGTGGGAGTAGACGACACCCTTCGGGTTGCCGGTGGTGCCGGAGGTGTAGCAGATCCCGGCGGCGGCGCGCTCGTCGGTCACCCGGCCCTCGATCACCGCCTCGTCGGTGTCGGCCATCAGCTCCTCGTAGGAGACGACCCGCGGGTCGTCGGGGAACGGCGTCGGCGCGCCGTCGTCCATCACGATCACGTGCTTGAGCGTGGTCAGCTGGGGGAGGAGCGGGGCCAGCAGCCCGAGCAGCGACCGGTCCACGAAGACAGCCTCGTCCTCTGCGTGGTTGAACGTGTAGACGAGCTGCTCGGGGAAGTAGCGGATGTTGCCGGTGTGCAGCACCCGGCCGGTGCACGGGACGGAGTAGTAGAGCGCCAGGTGGCGCAGGGTGTTCCACGCGAAGCTCGCCACCCGGCCGCCCTCGGAGACGCCCAGCCGGTCGAGCACTCCGGCCTGCTTGCGTACCTCCACGGCGAGGTCCTTGAACGTGTTGCGCTCCAGACCTGTGGCGGTCTTGGTGACGATCTCCCGCGTCGGGAAGACGCGCTCGGCGCGCCGGATGATCGTCTCGATGGTCAGCGGTGCGTCCTGGATCAGTCCTTGCATGTTGCACATCGTGACCCAACGTGGCGCGGGTCACAACGAGTTCGGCTCAACTTCTTGTTCGGTGGGCTGGTTCCCTGCTGGTCGAGCCGCTGGAGCCGCTAGGCGGAGGCGTGTCGAGACCAACACGGTTCTCGTCGGGGAAACCTCGCTAAGCGACGGTTTCTTCGTTTCAGGGTTCGCCGCCGACCCTTCCTCGAGTGTTTCTCGATCAGCCGCCGCCTCAAGGACGCCCTTCGGGCGCCGGCTTCGCCGG
>NZ_JBEXSD010000054.1:0-43683 GCF_040613495.1 Nocardioides sp. NPDC006273
CATCGCCGGCTTCCCGCTCGGATTCTGGTTCGCCAACCAGGGCTCGATCATCGTCTTCGTGATTCTCATCGCCGTCTACGTGTGGCGCATGGACATTCGCGTCAGAACGAGCCGACTCGGCGTCAGAAGAGGTCTAGGGCGGTCACCTTCCACTGGCCGTCTACCTTGGCTGCTTCGACGGCGATCTGAGCGGCGGAGATGGACGACTCCTTGTCGGTGGAGCGCTGAGAGGCCTGGTCGAGGAAGACCAGGAGCTCGGCGGAGTCGGCGTCGAGGGACTTGACCGCGGCGACCTGGACCTCGGCACTGAGCGTGAGCTTCTGACCAGGTGCCTTCTCCTGGAGCTTCTTGAAGAGGAGGTCGTACTCCTTGCGGGCATCGCCCGCCAGGAACTCGTCGGCGGCAGCGGCGGTCGGGCCGGGGTCGGAGAAGTCGTAGGAGAAGACCTGCAGCAGGCCGGTCGAGACGGCCGACTGCACCTCGGTGGTGGCCTCGGCGTCGACGACGGCACGGTTGCCGACGTGGTCGGTCTTCCGCTCCCGGTCGGCCTGCCAGAACGCACCCAGTCCCAGGATCAGGACGAGCGCGGCGAGGAAGGGGGCCCAGCGGCGTACGAAGGTGGTCATGACATGTTCACCGCTACCTGCTCGAGGCTCTCCAGGAGCCAGTCGTCGCCGACCTTGACCAGGTCGGCCGCGAACCTGTTGCGCTTGACGGTCGGCTCGGCGTCCTCGGCGGAGCCCGAACCGTCGCGGACCGTGATCTCGACCGCGGCGATCACGGTCGCGCTGTCGTCGTCGAGCTCGGTGACCGCGGCGTCCATCACCGAGCCGGTCGAGATCTTCTTCTGCTCGGCGAGGACCTTGCGGTCTTCATCGGTGACACTGGTCAGCTGGTCGTGCAGGGTGCCGGTGGTGACCGCGGCCCAGCCCTTGAGCCCCTCGTCGACCTTGCGGTGGTCGAGCGAGTTGAGGGTCTCGATGTGGCTGGTCGCGACGATCAGCACCCGGTCACGAAGGGCGGCCTCGTCGACCATCTCCTGGTCGTGGCCGCTCGCCCGCCACCACGCCACCGCACCAGCGACCAGCACGCACAGGGCCACCAGCGGGAGGGCCCAGGCGAGCACCCGGTCGCGGGTAGACCTGGGCTCTTCCGTGGTCTCGACAAGCTCGACCACCGGCGTCTCCGTTCGTCTCTCTACCGTCGTCATCGCTCCCCCATCAGCCCGGCGAGCGTGGTGGGGACGCTAACCGTCTCCGGCTCGACTGTCTCGGTCTTCGTGGTTTTCGGTACGCCCTTGCAGCCCGCCGCGGTGTTGAACGGCTTGCCCTTGCTGACGTCGGTGCCGGCCCGCAGATCGGTGCCCTCGTAGCCGGAGACGCAGGGCGGCGGGTTGAAGAACGACGGCATCAGGCTCAGCCGCGGTCCGTTGGAGGTGTTGATCGCCCAGCCGATGCTGACCGCCTCCGGCACGGTCACGAAGGTCGACTCGAGCGCGGCGGCGTTGGTGCCGAAGAGGGTCGCGGGAGTGACCAGGTTGCTCATCAGGATGCCGAGCGGCTGCCCGACGTCCTTGACCAGCAGCGAGATCTCGGTCGCCGCGCCAGGGGCCGCCCCGACCAGGTCGCGCAGATCCCGGTCGGAGGAGGCGAGCGTCTCGGAGAAGAGCGCGAGGTCGTTGCTCCAGGCCTTGATGCTGGTCGCCGACTCCTCCTGGGTCGCGAGCACCTGGTCGGAGTTGCGGATCAGGCTCGCCGTGACCAGGAAGTTGCGGTCGGCCTCCTTCTGGAAGGACAGCGACGTGTCGACCAGCTTCCGCAGGTCGTAGCCGGCCCCCTGCGACAGCAGGTAGGACTCGTCGATCGTCGTCACCAGGGCCTCCTCGGGCACCGAGGCGACGAAGTCGCGGCCGGTCTCGATGACCTGGGAGGCGTCGTACGGCAGGGCCTCCTTCCCGGCGGACAGCCGGTCACCGTCGGAGAGCCGGTCAGAGCCCACCACGCCGCCACGGAGGTCGAGATACTGCTCGCCGATGGCCGACCGGTTGGCGACCTTGACCGTCGCGTCCTTCGGGATCGCGGGGGCGTCGCCCTCGATCTCCAGGACCGCACGTACGCCGTCGGCCCCTACCTCCAGGTCGGTCACCTCGCCCACGGGCACCCCGCGGTAGGTCACCTCCGAGTTCACGAAGAGCCCGCCGCCCTCGGGCAGCGAAACGTCGACGCGATAAGGGTCGTCGAGCAGGTCCAGGCCGACGTAGCGGGCCCCGACATAGCTGGTGCCGACGAGGGCGAGGGCGACGAAGAGGCCGAGCTTGACGCGTACGCCTCCGGTGAGCCGTTGCATCATTCGCTCCCTTCCACGGAGCCGGCGTCAGGGTCCGAGCCGGTTCCGTCGGGCGAGGTCTCGGAGGTCGCCGACTCCGACCCGTCCGGTGACTCGGACGGCGAGGAGGGCGAGGTCGAGGGTGAGGACGACCCGGATTCCGACGGCGACGGATCACCCGAGGCCGGGTCAGAGGACGACGAGCCGCCGTCGGAGGGCAGGATCGACTCCCCGGGGATCGAGGGCGAGGACGAGCCCGGCACCGGCGAGCTGGTCGACGGCAGCAGTCCCGGCGGTGCGTCCGACGACTTGGACTGGGAGGAGACCGAGCCGCCGGACGCGCCGCCCGACGCGCCGCCGAACGCGCCGTCGGCCACCGGCTGCAGCCATTCGCAGCCCTTGGACTGGCAGCCGGCAGGAGTACGGAAGTTCGTGACCATGAACAGGTTCATGTAGTCGCCGCGGATCGCATTGAGCACCTCGTCGGGGAACGGGTAGGTGAAGAGGATCTCCAGCGCGTAGGGCAGGTCGGAGCCGGCCTTGGTGAGCTGGTCGAGGATCGGGTCGAGCAGCTTCAGGTCGGCGACGATGTCGTCCTGGGCCTGGTCGAGGGTGCGGATGGTGACCTTGGAGAGCTTGTCGAGCGCCTTCAGCATCGCGATCAGCTGCGGACGCTGGTCGACGAGCACCTGCATCCCGGGCGAGAGCCCCTCCAGCGCACCGGAGATCTTGTCCTTGTCCTTCTCCAGGGTGACCGCGAGGTCGTTGAGCGACTCGATCGCCGACGTGATCGAGCCCGACCGCGAGTCGAGCACCGAGACGAACCGGTTGATCTCCGTCAGGAACGCCTTGATCTCCTCCGGCCGACCGTCGGAGATCTTCTGCATCTCACGAGAGATCTCCTGGAACTGCGCGATCCCGCCGCTGTTGAGGACCATCGACAGCGCCCCGAGCACCTCCTCGACCTGCGCGGCAGCCTCGGTGTCGCCCCGGCCGAGGACCGCTCCATCCCCCAGCGGCGAGCCCGCGACGGGCTTGGCGGGGCGGATCAGCGCGATGTACTTCTCGCCGAGCAACGAGGTCTGCTGCAGCCGTGCCGTGGTGCCGGCGGGCAGCGAGACGTCGTCCCTCACCACCAGAGACACCCGCGCGCTGCGGCCGTTCTCGGTCAGCCGGATCTTGGAGACCCGGCCCACGGCGACGTTGTCGACCTTGACGCTGGACTGAGGGACCAGGTCGAGTACGTCGCCGAACTCGGCGCTCAGCGTGATCGGGTTCTTCCCCACGTCGGCGCCGCCGGGCAGCGGCGCCTCGTAGACGCCCCCGCTGACGGCGCCCAGGCCGCAGCCGGTGAGGGTCAGGGCAGCGGCCGCGAGGACCGCCGCGGGTCTCGCCAGGTTCGACCACCGGATCATGGTCATCACTGCTCCTCTCCAGCTGCGGAGCCGACACCGGGCAGCAGGACCGGTGGCGCGTCCTCGGAGGTCTGGCCGGTGAGGCCGTCACCGGACCAGACGCTCAGCTCGTTCAGGTTGGTGCGACCGACCAGGGTGTTGGATCCCGGGTCGTAGGCGTTGACGAACTTCTGCAGCACCTGCGGGATCGTGGCGACCGCCTCCTCGAGCGACTCGTTCTGGTCGACGAGGACCTGGGTCGGCCCGTGCAGGTTCTCGACGCTCGTCTGCATCACGCCACGGTTGTCCTCGATGAACGACTCCAGCAGCGCGAGCGCCTCGCCGAGGTTGCTGACCGCGGAGGCGAGGTCGTCGCGGTCCTCGGCGAGATACTCGGTGACCTGCGCGAACCGGCGGTTGGCGTCCCTGACCCCGTCGTCGTGCTCGAGCAGCGTCTTGTTGAAGGTGTCGAGGTTCTCGACGGTGGCGAAGAAGTCCTGGTCGACGTCGGCCAGGGTCGCGGAGGCGTCGGCGCCCTCCCGGATCACCTGGTTGATGTCGGCGCCCTGCCCGTCGAGGTTGGCCGCGATCACCTCCAGGAACCGCGACAGCGCGCCGTTCTGATTGGCCCCGTCGGGGCCGAGCTGCTTGCCGGTCTCGGTCAGCGAGGCGTAGAGGTCGTCGATCTCGACCGGCACGGCGGTCTCCTCGATGACGGTGCCCTCGCGGAGCTCGGGGCCGTCGACGTACGGCTCGGTGAGCTGCACGAAGCGGTCGGAGACGAGCGTCGGCGCGACGATCACGGCCTCGGTGTCGGCCGCGGCGGTCTGGCCGGGGTCGAGCATCATCGAGACCTTCACGTGCTCGCCGACGGGGGTCACCGAGGTCACCTTCCCCACCGGCACGCCGAGGATCTGCACGTCGGAGCCGGGGTAGAGCCCCACGGAGGCTTCGAAGAGCGCGGCGAACGTGGTGCCCTTGCCGCCTTCCCTGACCCCGTACGCAGCAGCCCACCCGAGCACGCCGACGACGGCGACCACGAGGAACCCTGAGATGAATCGACGCAGTCTCATCGCTTCCCTCCCGGCACGCAGTCGCGGGTGACGTCGTTGTCGAGCACCGGCGCGTTGTTCTCGTCGAAGAGGCCGCAGCCGTAGACGTCGATCCAGGGACCGTTGCTCATGGAGGCGCCGACGACGCGGTAGTAGGCGCCGATCTGGGAGAGCGCCTTGTCGAGGTGGTCCTGGTTGCGCTGCAGGATCACCGCCACCTGGTCGAGCTTCTCGAGCGCCGGCCGGAGCCGTTTCTGGTTGTCCTCGACCAGTCCGGAGACCTGCTTGGCGAGGTCGTCGGTGTAGGTGAGCATCTGGTGGATCGCCTGCCGGCGTGCGGCCAGCTCCTCGAGCAGCTTGTCACCGTCCTCGATCAGGAGCCCGATCTCCTGGTTGCGCTCGGCGAGGGTGTCGGTGACGGTCGTCGTGGTCCTCAACAGCTCGGCCAGCTCCTGGTCTCGCGAGGAGATCGTGCGAGAGAGCCGGGTGAGACCGGAGACCATGCCGCGTACGTCCTCGGGGGTGTCCTCGAAGACCTCCGAGAGGGCAGTCATCGACTCCTCGACCTGGGCCATGTCGATCTCCCCGACGGTCGTGGACAGGTCGGAGAAGGCGGCGTTGACGTCGTAGGGGGTGGTGGTCCGGGAGACCGGGATCGGCTCGCGGAGATCTCCCGAGCCGCCCGGGTCGAGGGCGAGGAACTTGCGTCCGAGCAGCGTCTTCACCTTGATCGACGCGGTGGTCTGCGAGCCGAGCGCGACGTCCTTGGCGCGGAACCTGATCAGCACCTTGTCACCGTCGAGCTCGAGCGAGGACACCTCGCCGACCTTCACCCCGGCGACCCGCGCCTCGTCGCCGGGACGCAGCCCGGCGGCCTCGGCGAAGTAGGCCTCGTAGGTCTCGCCACCTCCGACGACGGGAAGGTCCTCGGCGTTGAACGTGGCCAGGAAGACGCCGGTCATGGCGACGATCCCGATCACCGCGATGACGATCTTGTTGCGTTCGGCGAACGACTTCGGATAGCGGGCCATCATTGGCACCTTCCTGCCGGCGAGTCCACACCGAGGTCGCCGTAGTAGCCCTCGGGTTTCGGGATCCGCCCGTCGATGGAGCAGATGTAGAAGTTGAGCCAACCGCCGTAGGTCGCCATCCGGCCGATCTCGTCGGTCTTCTGGGGCATCGTGGTCATGAACTTCGTCAGGACCTCCTCGTTCTCGGCGAGATTCCCCGAGAGGTCGCCGAGGGAGTCGATCGAGTCGCGCAGCGGCTTGCGGCCCTCCTCCAGCAGCCCGGTCACGCTCTGGGAGAGCTCCCCCATCCCCTCGATGGTCGAGCCGAGGGTCTTGCGGTCCGCGGCCAGCCCGGAGACCAGTCGCTGCAGCGTCACCAGGGTGGTGTCGAGCATCCCGGTGCGCTCGCTGACCACCTCGAGGACCGAGTTGAGGTTGGTGATCAGGTCACCGATCACCTGGTCCCGGTCGGCGAGGGTCGAGGTCAGCGAGGCTGTCGAGGAGAGCAGCGACTCGACCGTCGCCCCCTCGCCCTGGAAGACCGCGATGATCTGGGCGCTGAGGTTGTTGACGTCCTCGGGGTCGAGGAACTTGAACAGCGGCTGGAAGCCGTTGAAGAGCATCGTCAGGTCCAGCGCCGGCCGGGTCTCGTCGAGCGAGAACGTGTAGCCGGCCCGCAACGGATCGCCGCCCGAGGAGCCCGGCTCGAGGGCGATGTAGCGCTGTCCGATCAGGTTGCGGAACCGCAGCTCCGCCCGAGTCCCTTCGACCATCGGCGCCGACTCGGCCGCGGTGAAGACGACCTCGGCGGTGTCGTTGTGCCGCAGCCCGATGGACTGCACGGTGCCGATCTTCACCCCTGCCATCCGTACGTCGTCGCCCTTGTTGAGGCTGGTCGCGTCGGTGAACAGCGCCGTGAACGTACGCCCCGACGAGGTGGTCCCGTTGGAGATCGTGGTCGCCAGCGCCGCCATCGCCAGGACCGTCACCAGCGCGAAGACCACCGACTTGGTGAGGGTCACTGCGACCGAGCCGCCATTTCCGCTTCTCATCGCACGATCACCTCCGTGCCTCGCAGGGTCGGGCCGAGCAGCAGGCTCGACCAGGTCGGATACTCATCAGGTGCCATGCCTTCCGCTGGTGCCATCACCTCGGCGATCAGCTGGTTCTCGCCCTTGGAGTTCTGCTCGCCCAGCCCCGTGGTCGCACCGAAGGTGCGCACCCGGTCCGTCGGCGGCGCCTCGATCTGCTCGACCGTGTCCGCCGTGGCCGCCGTTCCGCTGACCGCCGGCTGACTGCCGGTCCGGCCGGTGACGTACGGGCAGCGCGGGCCGCCGGTGCGCAGCTTCGGGACGTAGCCGGGGCGATAGGGCTGACGGATGTCGGAGACGCTGACCAGCGCGTGGATGCCCTGTTCGTCGGTCCCCTTGCCGAGGTTCTTGGCCATCGCCGGCGCGTAGTCGCGCAGCGCGCTGAACAGGCAGGGGAAGGACGAGGCGTACGGGCTGACCGCGCGCAGCGCGTCGCGCGAGGTGTCGGAGAGCACCACGATCGTCTCCCGGTTGCGCTCGAGCCACCGGTCGCTGTCCGCCGCGGTCGTGGTCACCGACCGGAACGTCTCGGCGAGCTGTTTCTGCTGGTCGACCAGGGTGCTCGCGGTGACCGTCATGGTGTCCAGCGCGTCCAGCAGGTCGGGCGCCGCCTCCTCGAAGTGGCCCGCGACCCGTCCCAGCGAGGCCAGGTCGTCGGTCAGCTGAGGAACCAGCGGGTTGAGCCTGCCCAGGTAGTCGGCCCACGCCGAGAAGACCTCGCCGATGTCGTCGCCGTTGTCGCGCAGCATCGTGGCCAGCTCGCTCAGCGTCGCGTTGAGCTTGTGCGGCTGGATCGCCTTCAGGACCGGGAGCAGCTCGTCGAGCACCTGCTCCAGCTCGACCGCCTCGTCGGAGCGGTCCTGCTCGATGACGCCTCCGGCCTCCAGCACCGGTCCGCTCGCCGCAGGCTGCAGGGCGACGTAGCGCTCGCCGAAGAGGGTCTTGGGCAGCAGCCGGGCGGTGGTGTCGGCCGTCAGGTCGGAGAGGGCCTCCGGCTCCAGCGCCAGCGTCAGCTCGGCGCCACCCTCGCGGGCCGAGACGGTGCGGACGGTGCCGACCGGCACCCCACGCAGCTTGACGTCGGAGCCCTCTTGGAGGGCGTTGCCGAGGGTGCCGGTGGTCAGCGTGACCTCGGAGCGGTCCACGAAGGTCTGGTCGTAGGCGAGCCAGGCGCCGAGCCCCACCGCGGCCACCACGGCCAGGTAGCACAGGCCGAGAAACGCATCACGAACTCTCGAGAGGCTCATCCCGCGATCCTCACTGTCGTCGTCGCGCCCCACATCGCCATCGACAGCGCCAGGTCGAGCAGCGCGACGACCACGATGGTCCGTCGCACCGAGCGTCCGACCGCGATCCCGACCCCGGAGGGCCCGCCGCTGGCGTAGAAGCCCAGCCGGCAGTGGATCAGGATGATGAGGATCGAGAAGATCAGCACCTTCCCGAACGAGAGCAGGATGTCGATGGGAGGCAGGAAGAGCTGGAAGTAGTGGTCGTACGTCCCCGCCGACTGCCCGTGGAAGTAGACCGTCACCAGTCGCGAGCCGGCGTAGGAGGTCAGCAGCCCGACGACGTAGAGCGGGATGATCGCGACGAAGCCGGCGACCACCCGGGTGGAGACCAGGTAGGGGATCGTGCCGAGCCCCATCACCTTGACCGCGTCGATCTCCTCGTTGATCCGCATCGCGCCGAGCTGGGCGGTGAACCCGGCACCGACGGTCGCCGACATCGCCAGCGCCGCCACCAGCGGGGCGATCTCGCGGGTGTTGAAGTAGGCGGAGATGAACCCGTTGAGGGTCGAGGTGCCGATCTGGTCGAGCGCGGCGTACCCCTGCATGCCGACGACCGTGCCGACGAAGATGCTCATCCCCGTCATCACCCCGATCGTGCCGCCGATGACCGCGAGCGCGCCTGTGCCGAAGGAGACCTCGGAGAGGATCCGGAGGATCTCGCGCGGGTAGTTCTTGATCGCCGAGGGGATGCCGACCAGCACCTTGCCGTAGAACCGGATGTCCCGGCCGCTCTGAACGAGCCCGTCGAGCGATCGGTCCAACCGCGACCGCTTCTTCACCACAACGACGGTCGCCATCAGGCACCCTTCCCAGGAACGAGCTCGAGATAGAGCATGGTGATCACGGTGTTGACGAAGAAGAGCAGCATGAAGGTGACGACGACCGACTGGTTGACCGCTTCGCCCACTCCCTTCGGCCCGGGCTTGGTGTTGAGCCCGCAGAACGCGGCGACGAGTCCGGCGATGAGCCCGAAGAGGACCGCCTTGATCTCACCCACCCACAGGTCTGAGAGCTGGGCGAGGGCGGTGAAGGAGGAGAGGTACGCCCCGGGCGTACCGCCCTGGATGATGACGTTGAAGAAGTAGCCGCCCAGGACGCCGACGACGCTGACCAGGCCGTTGAGCAGCACCGCCGCGAGCACGCAGGCGAGCACGCGTGGCACGACGAGCGCTTGGATCGGGTCGACCGCGATCACTCGCATCGCATCGATCTCGTCTCGGATCGTCCGTGATCCCAGGTCAGCACAGATCGCTGCCCCACCGGCCCCCGCGATGACCAGCGACGTCACGATCGGCGCGGCCTGCTGCACGACGGCGAGGACGGAGGCGGCTCCGGTGAAGGACTGCGCCCCGATCTGCACCGTCAACGTGCCGAGCTGCAGCGCGATCACCGCTCCGAAGGGGATCGCGACCAGCATCGCCGGGATCCAGGAGACGGAGGTGACGAACCAGAACTGGTCGAGCAGCTCGCGGGCCGCGAACGGTCGCCGGAAGGCAGCTCGGAAGGTGTCCAGACCCAGCGCGAAGAGCGCCCCTACCTGGTCGAGGGCCCGGCTGACCGGGTCCTTCGTCTTGACCGCCGCCGGGGCTCGGTCAACGTCGTCGTCATCGGCGGTGTAGAGCGCCGCAGCCCCACTCGCGACCCGGTCCGCGTGCCGCGCCGCCCCCTCGCGGGGCATGCCGCTGGCCGGGGCGAGCTGGCGAGGCAGCACCTCGATGGCGCGGGCGCCGGCGCGCACGGTCGCCACTCCCCCGGACGGGTAGTAGGCCTCGCCCTCGACGTAGTCGTCGTTGACGCCGTGGTCGGTCTCCTCGCTCATCCCGATCGGCCCGATCGGGTCACCGCTCATGAACTGCGAGACGACCGGGTGGTCGGTGAGCAGGAACTCCTCCCGCGGGCCGTACATCACCAGCCGGCGTCGGTAGAGCATGCCGAGGTTGTCCGGGAGCGTACGCGCCAGCTCGATGTTGTGGGTGACCACCAGCATCGTGGCGTCGGTGGCGGCGTTGACGTCGACCAGGAGCTGGGCGAGGTTGGCCGTACGCACCGGGTCGAGCCCCGAGTCGGGCTCGTCACACAGGATGATCGAGGGCTCGGTGACCAGCGATCGGGCCAGGCCGGCGCGCTTGCGCATCCCGCCGGAGATCTCGCCGGGCAGCTTGTGCTCCTGCCCGAGCAGCCCGACCAGGTCGAGCTTGTCGTTGGCGATCTGGCGGATCTCCGACTCGCGCTTCTTGGTGTGCGCGCGCAGCGGGAAGGCGACGTTGTCGAAGACGCTCATCGAACCGAACAGCGCACCGTCCTGGAAGAGCACGCCGAACCGCTTGCGCAGCTCCTGGCGCTGCGACTCGCGCGCCTTGACCATGTCGACGCCGTCGACCAGGCAGACCCCGGCTTCGGGCCGCAACAGCCCCATCAGTGATTTCAGGAACACCGACTTGCCGGTGCCCGAGGGGCCCAGCAGTGCGGTGATCTCGCCCTGGGGCAGCGTGAGGGTCACGTCGCTCCAGATGTTCTGGGACCCGAAGCTCTTCGTGAGCCCGGTGACCTCCACGGTGCCGCCCATCGCGGACCTCCCTGTTTCTGCCGATGTGGGGTGCGTCAACGATCGGACAGTACGTGTGGCCCCAGTCACACGGGAGAGATAAATCGATCAAGGGTCAAATCAGTGCCGTGATTTGTCATGCGCATGACAAATCAGCCCGTCAGAAACCCGACACACCTACCCCGTTCGGCCGCACGGCGGCACAGTCGTACCGAATTTCAGGGGCAGGCAAGGCAAAGGCGTGCCATGGTGGTCGATACCTTCTCGGGTTTGTTGGACGAAGGAGCATGACGTGCAGCGGAGCACGATATGACGCAGACCCAGCGGTCTCCCGGTCTCCCTGGGTCGGCCGTGTGGATGCTGAAGAGCCTGGAGAGCGAGGTGCGGCCGATCGCTCTCCAGATCACCCGTCATCTGCGCGAGAACCTGCCCGCTGAGACCGAGGGCTTCGAGGAGCTCATCTTCACCGCCGTGCACGGCGCGATGTCACACTTCATCGATCTCGGCCTCGGGCGGGCCGCGCCCTACACCGCGATCGACGACCACTTCCGCAAGGTCGGGTTCCGGGTCGCCGCTCTCGGCGAGGCCCGGGCCATCGTCGATGGGGGCATCGACATGGCCACCACCGAGCTCTGGGACGAGCTGCGCCGCCGAGCGGTCGAGAACGAGCTCTCCGCGGCGGCGCTGAATGCGCTCAACGAGATGATGACGGCGTACGTCGACCACCTGACCGCGCAGGTCACCGCCGGGTTCGAGGCCGGCACCGAGGCCCGCGACCAGGACAACGACGTCGCCCGAGCGCGGTTGATCGACCGCATGCTGTCGGGTGCCTCCGCCGCCGAGATGGAGGTGCAGGCGGCGTTGGGCGAGTGGGACCTGCCCGAGAAGGTGACGGTCATGGCGGTCGAGCTGCGAGACGGCGGCCGGATCGCCGCCGACGCGTTGCCCGCCACCGCCCTCACCCGCCGCCGTGAGCCCACCCAGGTGGTGATCTGCCCGCCTCACGACGCCGCGGCCATCACCAAACAGGTGCGGGCAGCGGCGGGACCGAAGTCCCGGGTCTCGGTCTGCTGGCCGGTGCCGCCCGAGGACGTCCCCGCCGCCTGGCGCTGGGCCAACCGGGCTCTGGCGCTGGTCAACGCGCGGGTCATCCCGGCCAAACCGGTCATCGACTGCCTCGCCTACCGCACCGAGATCTGGCTCCACGCCGAGCCGGTGATGCGCCGCCAGCTCGCCCAGGAGCTGCTCGAGCCGCTCCTCGCGGAGTCGGAGAACTCCCGCGAGATCCTCACCGAGACCCTGCTGGTCTGGCTCGAGACCCGGGAGAGCGCGCCGGCGATCGCGGCCGTGCTCGGGGTGCACCCGCAGACGATCCGCTATCGCTGGAAGCGGATCAACGAGCTCTTCGGTGAGTCTCTGCGCGACCCGGAGTTCGTCACCCAGCTCCTCCTGCTGCTCAAGGCGAGCGTGCCGCTCTGGGTCGCCGGCGACCAGAGCGACTTCGACCGCTACCAGCAGCAGACCGGATGATCTTCATGGTGCTGGAGCTGGTCGTTCTCGCGGTCGGAGCGCTGGCGGCGTACGCCCTGGGGTCGCGGTTTCCGCGTGTCGTCGCAGGCTGGGTCGGGCGTCGGTCCGGGATCGAGGCGGTGCCCGGGCCCGCGTGGGCGTCGGCCGCGAAGGTCGACGCGGTCGTGCTCGACCGGTGGGGCACGGTGACGAGCGGCAGGCTGAAGGTGACCACGGTCGACCCGTTGGACCCGGACCACGTCCGCAACCTCCGCTGGTTCGCGGGTGCGCTGGAGCACGAGGCCGAGGGGCGGCTGGCCAGGGCGATCGCCAGGCTCTCGCCCCGGGGCAAGGTGAGCGACTTCGAGGACGTGCCGGGCTGCGGCGTGCAGGGCTCGGTCGACCGGCATCCGGTACGCGTCGGACGGCCCGCCTGGGTCGGCATGGCCGAACGCAACGACCTCGGCGTGGTCGTCGGGGTCGAGCTGGACGGGCGGCCGCTGGGCTACCTCGTCGTCGGCGACGAGCCCCGCGAGGACGCGCGGACGGCGATCTCCCGACTCTCCGCGCTCGGGGTCATTCCGGTCCTGGTCTCCGACGACACCGCCCGCAACACCGAGCACCTGGCCGAAGCGTGCGGGATCGAGCGCTCTCATCCCGAGATCGCTCCCGAGAAACGCGCCCGGCTCGTCGCCGAGCTCCAGGAACAGGGGCACGTCGTGGCCTTCGCGAGCTCTCGCCCGGAGGACGCGGAGGCGCAGGCTACGGCCGACCTGGCGGTGGGCGGGGATGGCGGCGTACGCCTGCAGGATCTCGACGTCTGCCGGATCACCGCCCTGCTCTCGACTGCACGCGGGGTGGTCGCGGGGGCTCGGCTCGCCCGGCCGCTCGGACCGGTGCCCGCGCTGGTCGGCCTGGGGCTGGCGGTGCTCGGCCTCGGGTCGGTGGTGGTCGCGGCGATCTGTGCGCTGCTGGGCCTGGTGATGGCCGCCGCGGTGGGGGCGGTCAGCGTGATGCGAGCCGGAAACTTGTCACCTACGTGAGTAATTTCGACCCAAGTCTGCCCCGACCTCGCTGAAAGCATTGTGGCGGCGCTCACATCCGTGGCTGGATCGGTGTCGTCGATCTGTGCCCCACCCGAGGATGTGACCGAGGATGACCCCACGAGCCGGTCTGTTCGTCAAGGTCGCGGCAATGCCCGTGGCCGCCGCGACCGCCGCCTGGACGATCCATGCGATCCAGGACGCCCGACCCCTCGACGCCTCGGCAGACGTGGTTCGTGCGCCCGTCGTCGACGTGCCGGTGCAGGAGCTGCTGCCGCCGGTGAGCGTCTCAGCGGTCAAGCCACTTCCGAAGGTCACCCCGACGCTCGCGGCCAAGCCCGCCGGGTTCGCCGCGAACGCCGCGGCCGGCCTCATCCCCGACGTCGCGCTCGCGGCCTACCAACGATCGGCCTCCGTGCTCGCCGACGCCGACCCGGGCTGCAGGCTCGACTGGTCGCTCGTGGCCGCCATCGGCCGGGTCGAGTCCGACCACGGCCGGGCCGGGGGCAACACGCTGTCCACCTCCGGGGTCGCGACGCCGGGTATCTACGGTGTCCCGCTCACCGGCGCCGCCGGCACGGCGCGGATCATGGACACCGACGGTGGGGCGTACGACCGCGACCTCACCTACGACCGCGCCGTCGGCCCGATGCAGTTCATCCCCTCGACGTGGTCCGAGGTCGGGGTCGACGCCGACTCAGACGGTCGCCGCGACCCACAGGACGTCGACGACGCCGCGCTCGCGGCCGCGGTCTACCTGTGCTCGGGCTCGGCCGACCTGTCCACCGCGGCCGGGCAGCGGACAGCGGTGCTGCGCTACAACCGCAGCGGCGCGTACGTCTCAGCAGTCCTGCAGATCGCCGACGGCTATCGGCTCGGCAGCTTCGAGGCACCGACCGGTGTCGTCCTGCCGGCCGCGCAGATCCCCGCCTCCGATCCGGATCCGCTTTCCAACGCCTCGCTCAGCGCCCAACCACCTCGTCGTTCGCCGGGTGGTTCGTCCTCGGGCGGGAAGGGCACCGGTGCGCCAGGTGGCGGCTCGACCGCGCCCTCCTCACCTGCGCCGTCGGGCTCACCCTCCCCGGGCGGATCCGTCGTCCCGTCGCCCACCCCGGGCCCGGATCCGTCCGGCTCCCCCACGGAGTCCCCGACGGAAGACCCGACCAAGACACCCACCGAGACACCCACCGAGACACCCACGGACACGCCCACCGAGGACCCGACCCCGACCGACACTCCTACCGACACCCCGACCGAGGAGCCGACCGAAGAGCCGACCGAGAGCGAGTCCACGACCGAGTCCGCCGGCCCAGAGGGCTCGGCAGGCCCGTCCTGAGTCTCGGCCCCCAGCGTGTTGGCCTCGACACGCCTGTCCGCGCTCGGCTCGACAATCCCTCCTCTGCCGGTCGAGCCGTCGGCTCAGCCCTCGCGGAACGTGTCGAGGCCAACACTCCTCGGTTGGGCTAAATCGCGTTACAACTCCACCCGGTACAGGCACACTGGTGGCGCGGCCGGACCCACCATCAGGAGCTGCCCCCATGCTGACCGACAACGACCGTCTCGTCGCTCACGTCGCGCGCCTCGGCGAGGAGCACCCGCCGATCCCGATGGACTCCGTCGACTTCACCGTCAACGACCCGGCCGGCTTCGGAGACCGTTTCGGTCACGTCCTCGACTACATGGCGCGCGTCGAGCTCGAGGTCGACCGCAACGTACTCGAGATCTCCACGATGCTCCCCAACCCGCCTGAGGTGGACAAGCGCTTCTACGCCGAGGTGTGGCAGCCGCAGGAGATCCAGCACGGCCTGATCCTCGACCGGCTGCAGCAGATCCTCGGCTGCCCGCCGGCGACCACCGACCTCGACCATGTCGGTCTGAAGCTGAAGGTGCTCGGCCTGCTGGCCCACCTGGAGCCGTTCCAGGACGTCTGCCGGATGCTCTACTACCTGACCGGGATGGCCACCGAGCGATCCGCCGTGATCGCCTACAACCTGCTCCACGACGGAGTCATCGAGAGCGGAGAGCGGGCCGTCGCGGAGACGGTCATCGCGCCGATCAAGCGTCAGGAGCCGGGCCACTACGCCTTCTACCAGCTCTCCGCCCGCGCCCACTGGGCCACGCTCTCGGCCTGGCAGAAGTGGCTGGTCCGGCGGATGCGCCGGATCTCCTTCGCGCCGGTCGGGGTCAACAACGTGACCCAGCTGGCCGACTTCGGCGACGTCATGGAGACCCTCGGCGTAGACCACGAAGGCCGTGACCTCGCCGCCGACGTCGCCCGCGTCGAGCAGGAGCTCCTCTGGGCCCGCGACCGCGGCCTCCCTGTCCCCGACTACGTCACCCGCGCCTTCCGTGAGGCCGTCGAGGCGGCTCGGGTGCGCGCGGCGGCCTGAATGCTGACCGAGGTAACTCGGTCAGCAGTCACCTACATCGTGGAGCTCCGCGAAGGAAGTGGGCATTCGCCGAGGTAGCTCGGTGAACATCCACCCGTCACCGGCGCCCCTTCGACACGAGCATCTCGACGGTCGCGCCCTTGAGCGCCCGGCTGCCGGGAACGGTCCCGACGACCGTGCCCTTCTTCCATTTCGACCGCACCCGCTTGCCGACGACCGGCTTGAACCCGGCCGACTTGAGCCGGGCGGTGGCCTTGGCGACCGAGAGCCCCTCGACCTTCGGAATCTTGATGCCCTTGCCGTTGATGACGGCGGCACCAGGACGTACGAAGTTGGCGGATCCGAGCTTGTTGTCGACCGCCCGCATCGCGTCGGCCCACATCGGGCCGGCGAGACCAGAGCCCGACGCCGAGGTGACGTAGCCGCCGCGGAGGCGCTGTCCGTTGAGGGTGACCCACTTGCCCTCGTAGTTGGCACCGGCGATCATCGAAGCGGTCGCGAGCTTCGGGGTGTAGCCGTTGAACCAGACCGCGCGGTTCTCGTTGGTGGTGCCGGTCTTGCCTGCGGACGGCACGCTGAGTGCGAGCTTCTGCCCGAACCCGCCCGGCTGCAGCACACCGCGGAGGATGTCGTTCATGGCGTCGGCCGTGCTCGCCCGCATCACCTGCTCGCAGGACGATGCGTACTCCTTCATCGTCTTCCCGGCCGGGCCGATGATCGCGGTCACGGGGCGCGAGTCGCAGTGCTTGCCGCGGGCACCGAACGTCGCGTACGCCTCGGCCATCTCCAACGGGCTGACGTCGACCGGTCCGAGGGTGAACGCAGGCACCCGCTCGCGGGCGGGATCGGTCAGGCTGACGCCCATCTTCTTCGCGAGCGTGTAGGGGGCGCAGACGCCGGTGAACTGCTCGAGCCGGACGTAGAAGGTGTTCACCGACTCCCGGGTGCCGGTGTAGAGGTTCTTGTTGCCCGAGGTGGTCGAGTTGCCGACCGGGTAGGGGTTCGCGCTGAACTTGCCCTGTCCTGGGCAGTTGGCGAAGGACGCCTGGTTGAACGTCTTCTTGGGTGGCGACGGGATCTCCTGCCGGAGCGGGAAGCCCTTCTCGATCGCCGCGGCGCCGACGAAGACCTTGAACGTCGAGCCGGCCTGGAAGCCGTTGGCGTCGCCGAACTCCCTCGGCACCAGGTAGTTGAGGTAGGACTCGCCCTTCCTCCGGTTCTCCCCCATCGGCCGCGACTGCGCGAGCGCCTTGACGTTGCCGGTGCCGGGCTCGACCATCGCCAGCGCGCCGACGGCGTTGTCGGTCGGCGAGACGCGACCGCTCACCGACCGCTGTGCCGCCTTCTGGAAGCTCGCATCCAGAGTGGTCTTGATCGTCAGACCGCCGGTCTGCAGCAGCCGCCAGCGCTCGGCCTCGGTCTCGCCGAGCGACTTGTCGGCGAGCAGCCATTGCAGCGCGTAGTCGCAGAAGAACTCCGCCGACGAGCCGAAGCAGCCGTTGCGGCTGTTCTGCACGTCGAGCCCGAGCTCGCTCTCCTTGAGCTCCTCGGCATCGGCCCGCGGAAGGTCGCCGACCTGGGCCAGCCGCTCGAGCACCAGGTTGCGTCGAGCCACGGTCGCGTCGGGGTAGTCGGTCGGGTCGTAGCCGGTGGGGTTCTTCACCATCCCGGCGAGCATCGAGGCCTGACCCCAGGTCAGATCGGCGGCGTCGACGCCGAAGTAGTGCTTCGCGGCCGCCTGCACGCCGTAGGCGGAGTCACCGAAGTAGGCCGCGTTGAGGTAGCGCTCGAGGATCCAGTCCTTGTCGTGGTGCTCCTCGAGCCAGATCGCGTAGCGCAGCTCGCGGATCTTGCGAGCCGTGGACTTCTCGGTCGCGGCGGCTCGCTCCGCGTCGGTGTCGGCGCCGTAGACGAGCGTGGTCTTGACCAGCTGCTGGGTGATGGACGAGCCGCCCTGCACCGAGCCCGACTCCGAGGCCGAGTTGCGCAGCAGCGCCCGCAGCGTGCCCTTGAGGTCCATCGCGCCGTGCTCGTAGAAGCGGGTGTCCTCGATCGCGAGCAGCGCCTTCGGCATGTTGGGCGAGATCTCGTCGAGCGCCTTGTAGGACCGGTTCTGGTCGTAGAGGGTCGTGATCACCTTGCCGTGCACGTCCAGGATGCGAGTCGTCTGCGACAGCTCGCCCATGTCGATGTCGAGCGGCAGGTCGTTCATCGCCTCGACCCCCGACTTGGCCGCGACCCCGGTCAGATGGACGAACGGGATCGCCATCCCGGAGGCGACCAGGCCCGTCACCGCGGCGACACCGATGAAAGCCGCGAACCGCATCACGACGCGATGGAACGGCAGGGAACGAACGACTTTGCGGGCCAAGATGGGGGCTCCTACCCGGGCCTCGAGCCAGGACCGGCGAGGGTTGCGAAACGATCGGAGAACAGGTGTTTCAGGATACCGGAAAGCCCAACACCGACCGCGGTCGATGCGCCACACTTCAGCCTGTGCATCCCTCGGTCTCCGGCGTCGCCGTGGCTTGGCGTCCCGCGATCGCCGAGCTCCTCCAGTCGTACGCCGCCTCCGGCCGTCTCGGGTTCACCGAGGTGATCGCGGAGAACACGGCACAGGTCCCACAGTCGCTCACCGATCTCGGCGTCCCGGTCATCGCCCACGGCGTCACCCTCGGCCTGGCCGGCGCCGACCGTCCTGCCACGGACCGCCTCACCCGGCTGGCCGATCTCGCCGAGGTCCTGGGCAGCCCGTTCGTCTCCGAGCACGTCGCCTTCGTGCGGGCGAGCGACTCCCCCGACCCGCTGCACGGCGACGTCCTCGAGGCCCGTCATCTGCTGCCCCCGCCGCGCACCTCCGACTCGCTCGACGTCCTCGTCGACAACATCCGGACCGCGCAGGACCAGCTGCCCGTGCCGCTCGCGGTCGAGAACATCGCCGCCACCTTCACCTGGCCCGAGGACACCCTCAGCGAGCCCGACTTCCTCACCGAGCTCGTCGAGCGCACCGGCGTACGCCTCGTCCTGGACGTCGCCAACCTCTACGCCTCCGCGACCGCCCGCGGCTCCGACCCGGTCGCCGATCTCGCCCGCTTCCCGCTCGACGCGGTCGCCTACCTGCACGTCGCCGGCGGCACCGAGCGCGACGGCCTCTATCTCGACACCCACGCCCATCCGATGCCGCCGCCGGTGCTGTCCCTGCTCGAGACCGCGGTCGAGGCGTACGCCGGGCGCCCGCTGCCCGGGGTCATGCTCGAACGCGACACCGACGTGTCACCGGAGACCGTCGACCCCGAGTTCGTCAAGCTGACCGAGGCGGTCGGTCAGGCCTTGGGCAGGTCCGCCCCGCCGGTCACCGGCGCCTGATGCTCCGGGTAGGCCGACTCGGCCGAGCCCTCGTCGACCAGCGTGGTGCGGCCGAAGGCCTCACCGAACGGCGTCAGGTGCACGGAGCGGCGCACGATCTTGGCGAACTTCACCGAGCGAAGCGCATCAAGCACGTCGGGCTGCGCCTCGAGGACCTGGTATTCCAGCGGGTCGGGCAGCGGCTCCTTGGAGAACCACACCAGCCCGAGCCGGAACAGGTTGTTCAGGTAGGCCGGCACCCGCTCCGGATAACGCACGCCGCTACGCCCGGCGATCATGTTGAGCCCGGGGGCGATCATGGTGCTGCCGACGAGCCCGGTCGGCCCGCCGGTGCGGATGTCGACCGACGGCTGCGGCCCCGCCTGGAGCAGGTAGAGCAGCATCCGCGCCTCATCGGGCGCGAGCTCGTCGAGGATCCGAGCGTACGCAGGGTGCCCCTGCTCGTCGGCCCAGACGTCGCGGGAACGGTCGAGCAGGTCGGCCCCGCGGCGGCGGAGCACAGGCAGAGAGTCCTCGGACGCCTCGGTCTCCCGCGTGCGGGCGAGAACGACATCGTGACCGGCTGTCTCGTAGTCGGAGACGGAGAGCTCCATCACCGGATTCGACCCGGACCGGATGATCCGGGCGGCGGTGCCTGCGACGATCCCCACGGCCTCGGCCGTCTCCCGCACCAACCCGTCGCGTACGTCCTGGTCGACCACCGCCCGCGCGACCCGGAAGCCGGCGCGGCTGGAGGTGCGCAGCCCCCACCCGGCCGTGTGCCAGGCAGCGCCTGCCGCCACCCGCGCCAGGCCGGGAGCGGTGCCGGCCACAGCGGAGGCGGTCGGGACGACCTTGTCCAAGAGACTCATGTCGCCACCTCCGTAGCGCAAGCGCCAGAATACGGACGCGGCGCCATGATGGATTCCATGATCACTCGCTGAGGCTCGCTCATGTCGGAAAGATTAGAAGGTGCAGGAAGCCGCCCGCGAGCCCCATGATCGCGCCATGGGCGTAGAGCATCCATTCGTCCTCCTTGATCGCTGACCTCATCATGTCCACGAAGTCACCCGGCGGGAGCTCCTTTGTGCGGCGCGCGACCAGGTCGCGGATCTTGTCCGCCTGGTGACGGCTGAAACCGGGGTCACGGAACGGCACCAGCGTACGATCCGCCGCCTCGGTGGCGACCGAGGTGCTGATGCGGTCGAACCGCTCCGACCCGAGCGCGATCCGCACGGCGCCCCGGTAGGGCCCGGCCGCTCGGTCGACAGCGGGCATCAGTGCGTTGATCAGCAGCTTTCTGGTGGCGTCGCCGCGGGGACCGTCGAGCAGGAAGTCGCCGATGCGCTCGAGCGTGATCACGTCGGTGGCGATGATGTCGGCGTAGACCTCCGCGGCCTGCTCCTGGCGGCGCGGGAAGAGACCCTGCACCTTGATCCCCAGGATGCGACGGGGTTCGGCGGGCTCGAAGATCAGCCACATTCCCAGCAGGTTGGTCACCCAACCGACGATCACGCCCATCAAGGGCAGCAGCCACCAGATGTGGAAGGTCTGGTCGATCAGCGCCACCGGGATGCCGAGCAGGAAGCCGAAGATGAACCCGAACGCGACCATCAGGTTGAGCTCGCGCTGGCCGAAGTCGCGGAAGATCCTGACCACGAGCGCAGGGTTGTTGCGGAAGTGGTCGATGACCATCAGCTTCGGGTCGAGAAGCTGGTTGATGTGCACGCCGATGTCGTCGGTGACCTTGTGCACGATCGAGGGGAGCTGCGCCTGCACCCGAACGGTGATCGCTTCCTTGACCGCCCGCGGAAGGTCGCGCCAGAGCCTGGGATGCTCGCGCATCATGATCTGGTCGACGAGCTCGGGCACCTCCGGCCGGAAGGTCTCCACGATGTGCGTGGCAATCTCCGAGGGGCCGAGCTGCTGGTAGAAGTCGCTGGGGGTGCCGAGCTTGGCGATCGCCTTGTCGACGGCGATCGAGCCCATCTTCGCGGCCCGGGCGGGGATGATGCCCTGCCAGCCGAGCCCGCCCTGGGCGAAGCCCGGGACCTCCTGCAGCTTGTGCGGCAGCACCCTGGTCAGCTCGCGCAGCCCGGGGACCTGGAACCCCTTGAAGTTGAGCGGGGAGAAGAGCATGTAGAGGCCCGACCAGTTGATCAGCCAGCCGATCACCCCGGTGAAGATCGGGATGGTGATCAGCGAGAGCCAGTGGACGTGGGCAGCCCAGTCCTCGAACCAGCTGACCATGGAGTCCTGCCACTCCGGCGACATTCGATCTCCTTCCGCCAGAGTTTCCAGACCGTCGGTATGCGTACCCTACCCACAGGCGAACGCACACACCCCGAAGCGTCTGCTATTCGGTTGACGCTTCCGTCGCCGCACCGGGCGGAATCTCGTGGCTCGGCAGCCGGCGGAGATCCTCGGCATCGGCGAAGCAGGCCCGGGCGAAGTCCTGTCCGAACGGGGTCAGGTGGATCGAGCGCCGCTTGATTCGCGCGGCACCCGCGGAATGACAAGCCTCGAGTACGTCGGGCTGTGCCTCGACCACCTGATAGCGGATCAGCTCGCTGACCGGCTCCTCGGACTGCCACACCAGCCCGAGCCGGGTCAGGTTGTTGAGGTACTGCGGAACCAGCGACGGATAGCGCACGCTGGCCTGCGCGCCGATCATCGTCAGGCCCCGGGCGATCATCCGTGATCCGCGCAGGTGGCCGATCAGGCCGCCCTCGACCACGTCGACGGCCGGCTGCGGTCCACCCTTGAGCATCAGCACCAGGATGCGGGCCTCGTCGGGAGCCAGCTCGTCGAGGATGCTGACGAAGGCCGGATGGCGCTCGTTCTCGTCCCACACGTCCCGCGAGCGGCGCAGCAGCTCCTCGCCGCTCCGCCGCAGCCGGTCGGCTCCGTCGCTGGGAGCGGCGCCGTTGACCCGCGCGGCTCGACCCTCCATCGCCGCCTTCGCGTTCTCGGCCGCCGGAAGCGCGAAGCGCTCCAACAGACCGGTGACCGGGTTGCCTGTCGCCACCCGCTTTGCGAAGCCGGTCACCTGGCGGGCACCGGACGCCACGTCCTCGGTGAGCCGCACCGCCTCGTTGGGGTCGACGACCGCCTTCGCCACCCGACCCACCCCACGGGCGTACGTCCTCAGGCCCCAGCCTGCGGTGTGAGCCACCGTCACCGCGGAGATCCGGAGCAGACCCGGGAGAACGTCGGTGGCCTCGTCGAAGAGACCGCCGCTCGGCGCCGGGGTGGGCATGCGATGCATCCCCTCGCGGCCCTGCACGAGCTCCTCGGTCGGCGCGATCGAAGAGGTGACAGCATCGCCCTCCGGTCGACGGGCCGCTGGCTCGGTGTTGATGTGCAGCGCGCTCACAACACGTTCCACCATTCGAAGACTGCCACGTGCAGAAACCCGCCCGCCAGCCCCATGATCGCCCCGTGGGCGTAGAGCAGCCACTCGTCCTCCTTGATCGCCGCTCTCATCATCTCAACGAAGGTCCTCGGTGGCAGAGCCCTGCACCTGTCGGCGATCAGCCGCCGGATGTTGCACGACTGCTGCTGGCTGAAGGCGGCGTCGCGCAGCGGAGTCAGGGTGTACTCGACCGCCTGCTCGGCGACCGAGGACCGGATCGCGTCGAACCTCTTGGTCCCGACCGCGACCCGGACCGCGCCATGGGCCGGCCCCACCGCCGCGTTGACCGCCGGCTCGAGGGCTGCGGCCAGCATCTGGCGGGTGCGGTCGCCGGAGGGCCCGTTCAGGAGATGCTCGCCGATGTGCTCGAGCGTGATCACGTCGTTGGCGATGTGCTTGCCGTAGACGTCGGAGGCCTGCCACTGCCGCCGCGCGAAGAGCGCCTGGATCTTGATCGGGCCGATCCGCCTGGGCTCCGCGGGCTCGAAGATGAGCAGCATGCCGAGCAGGTTGGTCGTCCAGCCGACCAGCACACCGAGGATGGGCAGCAGCCACCAGATGTGGAAGGCCTGGTCGATGACGGCGACCGGGATGCCGAGCAGGAACCCGAAGACCGCGCCGAAGATCACCATCATCCGCAGCTCGCGGGCGCCGAAGTCCTTGAAGATCCGCACGATGATCGAGGGATCCTTCTCGAAGTTCTCGATCACCATGATCTTCGGGTCGAAGAGCTGGTCGATGTGGTTCCCGATCTCGACCGTGACGTCGCCGACGACCTCCGGGAGCCGGGCCTGGACCCGCTCGATCACCGTCGCGCGCAGCGGACGCGGCAGGTCACGCCAGAATCGCGGGTGCTCGCGCCACATGATCTCGTCGACCAGGAAAGGGATCTCGGGACGGAAGACATCGACGATGTGGGCGGCGATCTTGTCCGGCTCGAGCTGCTCGTAGAAGTCGCGGGCCGTCGCCATCTGCGACAGCGCCCGGTCGACGGCGATCGAGCCCATCTTCGCGGCCCGCGCCGGCACGATCCCCTGCCAGCCCAGACCACCGCGCAAGATGCCCGGGATCTCCTGGATCTTGCGGGGCAGCGAGCCGGCGACCTGCTCGAGCCCCGGCACGGTGACACCGTGGAAGCGGATCGGGGAGAAGAGCATCCACAGCCCCGACCAGTTGATGAGCCAGCCGATCACCGCGGTGAAGACCGGGACCGACCAGAACTCGAACCAGTTGAACTCGCCTAGCAGGGTCAACCCCGCCGAAATGGTGTTAGACACAAGACCTGACCTTCATTCCTCATCCACGAGACCGCCCCAGGTGCAAGCGGTGTCATGGTCTCTCTGCCGCGAAGGCTAGTCCACCGTTTGACATCTGGGGGCAAAATGTCCACCGATCGCCTTGATATCGATCCAAAGGCCCGGCGAACAGATGCGTCGCGCGCCGTTACCGCGCTGAGCCAGGTTCGACGGGAGCAAGTCGTACGTCACCGGCGATAGCGCCGTTGCGTCCGAGGGGAAGCATTCGGAAGACCACCCTGCCATGGACAGCCTCGGCATCGACGAAACCGAAGCTGCGCGAGTCGGTGGAGGCACCCCAGTTGTCGCCGAGGAGCCAGTAGGCACCCTCAGGGACGGCCCGCCACTCCAGCTCGGCGCCGGGCTCGGCGGACCAGGCGGGGTTCTCGACCACGTAGGTCTCCTCCGCTCCTGCGGGCCGGACCAGCACCCGCGCGTCACCCGACACCGAGATCCGGTCGCCAGGCATCCCGATCACCCGCTTGAGGATTCGAACGGCACCACCGGACACAGCGCTCGGGGCATCTGCCTCGACAATGTCGAAGCGCTCGATCTCGTCACGGGTCCAGACCTCGAGGAACATCCGGTCACCGTCGCGCAGCGTCGGCTCCATGCTGGCGCCGTCGACGGTGACGGAGAAGGCCAGCGCGACGACGACCAGGACGAGCGCTACGAAGGCCGCGATCCCGGCGCCGACGCCGCTCACCGCGAGAACCTTCCTCACGGCCGTACACCCAGGCCGGCGACAGGCGCGGCCACCGCGACCAGCTCGACGTCATGGTCGCCGAGCCTGTCGAACGAGCCGGCCGGGAGCAACCGCAGCCACGGCTTGCCGGATACGTCTGCGACCGGCAGGAAGCCGAACGCGCGAGAGTCGGTCGAGCCGCCCCAGTTGTCCCCGAGAACCCACAGGGAACCATCCGGGACCGTCACCCACTCCGCGGACTCCGCATCGCCGTCGTACGTTCCGTCGCGGTCGCAGCACATGCCGACCTCGTCCTCGATCCTGGTCGGCCAAGCAGGGTTGTCGACGCGGTAGACGCCGGCGGACGCAGCTGGCCTCACATAGACGACCGGCGCCTCGCCGCCGACGATCGCGACCCGGTCACCCGGCATCCCGATCACCCGCTTGACCATCTGGGTGCCGCCGCCGAAGCGCGCGGGCCCCGGCTGGGCGCCCTGGACCAGGTCGAAGCGTTCGATGTCGTCGTTGTGCAGCGGGTCGAGCAGGACCCGGTCACCGGAGGACATCGTCGGCTGCATGCTGCGCCCCTTGACCGTGAAGGAGCCGAAGAGCGCGGCGACGACCACGGTCATCACCAACAGAAACGCCACCAGCGCGACCCACCCGACAGCCGTTGCCGCGGCGCCGCGTTCGTCAGCGAAGCGATCCTTCGGAGGATGTCCGAACACAACCAGACTCCCTTCCGGTCAGATCGACGAAGGCAGGCTCAAACCCCTTCACAGACACCCTTTCGACGTAGACATTTACGGACAAATTGTCCAGATTTCCTTGACCATAGCAGGTGGCGCCCGTCACAGTTTGTGATGCCGCCCCGGGTATTAGGGCCTGCGGGCGGTGCACTTTTCTCGGGTTCATCAGCCCGTGAGGGACGGGTTCCAACGAGGGAGCACATATATGAACAAGATGGGACATACCAGTCTCGGCCGCTTCGCGGCCGTGACGCTGCCGGCGGCGGTCGTCTCCGCCGGCATGGGTTACGCGATGCTGTCCGGCATGGTCGGGGCGGTCATCTCGTCCGCCGGCGGTTTCGACATGAGCACCAACCTGACCGCCGACGCGCTGAAGATGCGCACCGGCGCCACGGAGATCGGCTCCGCCGGCAACAACCAGGGCACGATCTACGCTCAGACCGAGGGCTCCGTTGCCAACGGGCTCAACGTCGTGACACCCAGCGTCGAGGTGCTCCCAGGCCTGAGCCTCAACCTGGGGATCACCTCGACCGACTCGGCGATCGACCTGGGCGACGTGGCACTGAACGCTGCCTCGCTCAACACGCCGAGCGGCGCCACCATGGCCAACGTCACCCTGGGCCAGTCGCAGGCTGACGCCGGGTTCGCCCCGGGCGGTCCCGGCTACGTGGCGGACGGCTTCGCGCTCCAGGCAGCGCAGACCTCCGGCCAGAGCGGCGAGCAGGTGCTGAACAACCTGTCGGCGAAGGCGTACGCAGTCCAGCTCAGCTCGCTGAGCCTCGACAACCTGTCGATCACGCTCAACCCGTAGCACTCCACCTCATCAGTCCGCAGCCGTTGGCGGGCGTTCCGGAGCGCCCGCCAACATCTCTGCCCAGCCCCGCCGGAGAACCCCATGCCTGACAAGACGCCCATCGACCCCGAACCGCCCGCCGTGAACACTTCTGCCGCCCCCACTCCGCGCGGCTTCAAGGGCTTCCGGCGCACCCGCCCCTTCTGGGGCAGCCTGATCCTGCTGTGGTCGTCGTGGATGATCGGGTCCTCGATGCTCTCCAAGCAGCTCGACTTCACGATCTTCGCAGCCTTCGGCGACCGGACGCTGCCACCGGTGCTGATCTCCTTCGCCATGGCCGCCGCGGCGCTGATCGCGCTGTTCGTGCCCGCGCAGCGTACGTTCCCGGGGATCGTCTCGGTCGCGCTCGCGATCGCGGCGCTCCCGCTGGCCAACCTCGGTGGCCTGATCATCGGCACCGTCGCCGGCATCACCGGCGGCGCCCTGATCGTGGCCTGGACCCCCTACACCGACGAGCAGCTGACCAAGATGGCCGAGAAGGACGCCCGCAAGCGCGCCCGCAAGGCCGCCCGCCGGCCCTCTCGGAGCGGAGCGATCGCATGAGCCCGCGCGCCCGCCGCTTCGAGCGGCCCGAACCCTGGGGTGAGGAGTCCGGCACGCTCAGTATGTGGGGCCGGCTCACCGGCCGCCTCTACCGAGCGGCGTACGCCGCCATCGACCGTGCCGCGGAGCGGTCGGCAGAGATGAAGGCGGACTCCGAATCCGTACGCCGCGGCAGCCGCAAGCGCTCGCTGCCCCCGATGATCCTCGGGAGCGCTGTGCTCGTCGCCATGTTCGGCGCGGTCTCGCAGAACGCCCTGGCGGTCAACTTCACCACCGGTAACGCCAAGTTCAAGCTCTACTCCAACTACCTCGACGCAGAGCACGCGGCGGGCTATCTCGCACCGACCAGTCGCCAAGGGGCCACGGACTGCGATGCCGACGTCGCCGACGTACAGACTCAATGCGGCGTCACCGAGCTCGGGATCCATCAGGCCAAGCTCGCCGGGCTGTGCGGCATCGCCACCGAGAACATCCCTCTCGTCGGGAACTACTCGCTGATGATCACCGCCGGCGACGACATCCCGGACAGCTACGACGGCTCCTCGATCCCGGCGGGCACGACCACCGACCCGAGCACCGGCAAGCTCACCAACGGCAGCCTGGACAGCGCGATCTCGGCGACCAACCTGTTCATCAACTCCGATGCGCTCAGCGGCTACGGCAACAAGATCTCCGGTATGAACCTCGGCCAGTCGGCGGAGACGGTCGGTGACTCTGCGGGCCTCGCCTTCGAGGGCAACGCCAACCAGCTGCCCAGGACCGGGGCCTTCGGCCTCTACGCCCGCCAGCTCAACATGGCCGGTCTCAACGGACACAGCTACGGGCTCAACCTCAAGGGCAACATCACCCTGCCGAACCTGAGCATCAAGGTCGTTCCGGGAGCCAAGACGCAGGCCGACTGCTCATGACCGAACCCACCACCCAGTCGTTGACTGACGACCTCGGCTTCTCCCCCGTCTCCGGACCGACGCACACACGTCGCAACCGGCTCGGCACCATGTTCGCGGAGGCCCGCTCGTGGTTCCGCGCCTGGCGACGTACACGACCTTTCTGGGGCGCGCTGTGGGTCATCGTGGCCGGCGCCTGGATCATCTACTGGATGTCCTTCGACATCGGCATCGCGCTGACCGGCGGCTGGTCCTACTCCGCGGGCTACGTCATGGGCGGCGCGCTGATCATGTTCGGTCTCGTCACCTGGCTGGCACCGCACTACAAGTCGCTCGCAGGGGTCGTCGCGTTCCTGATCGCACTGGGCGCCTTTCCCACTGCCAATCTGGGCGGCTTCGTCCTAGGCTCCGTCCTCGGCATCATCGGCGGCTCGATGATCTGGTCCTGGGGCGAGAAGAAGCCGTCCGAGCGCGTCACCTCCGGCGGCTGAGCCGCCGTGTCCCACGAGCTCACCGTCGGCAAGCAACGTCTCGTCGTCATCACCGCGATCGCGCTCCTCGTCATGTCCTCGGCGCTGTGGCCGTCGGCCGACCGGGCCGAGGCGAACAGCCAGAACGACAACTACCAACCGTTCCGGTGCGACCAGCCCGGAAGCACCAACACACAGCAACGGCGGCAGGTCGTGCCGCTCAAGAACAGCGGCGACAACGGCTCCTTCCAGAGCCGACTCTTCGGGACCCGGATGTTCCCATGCCTGTCGGGGACGCGCTGGGTCCTGACTGCCGGCGAGCCGAACGGGAGCAGCACCACCAACGTGGCCGCCGACGTGCGCGGCATCTACACCAACAACAGCGACGGCAACTGCGACAGCAACAAGGGGTTCACCTACTACCACGCCGCCACGGGCTCCATGTGTCTGTTCCAGATCGCCTTCAGCGACCTCGTCTTCCGCAACAACGTGGCCTCGTTCGGCGCTCCGGTGCTCTCCGCGAGGTCGACGACGGCACCCGCCCCCACCGCGAAGGTGCCGCACACGCTCCGCATCGCCCCGGACGGTCCGTTCACCGTCGGCGGCCCGGGCGTGAAGACCAACCTGCTCACCACCGGCGATTCCTGGGTGGCGATCCCCTGGCGAACGGTGACCAACCTGGCCGGCCTCCTGATCATCGCCGCCGGTCTGACCACGACCTCGCAGAAGAACACCATCTGCACCGCCGGCTGGAACGGTGACGCCTGCCGGCTGAAGATCCGTACCCTCGCCGGCGACGGCACCGGCGGCTGGAACGACCTGGTCACCGCGATCCTCAGCGGCCTCGCGGCCGGCGGTGACTACAACATCCTGGCCGCGAACCTGGAGTTCTACTACCTGTTCACCCATGACAACGACGCGTCGAAAGACCCCTACGTCCACCCACCGGGCGGCAGCACGAACCCGCTCGACTCGATCCAGCTTCCCAACACGACGATCACGGTGACCGCGGGATGAGCACGTACGGGACCCGCTGGCGGCGCATGGTCGCAGCAACGACGGTCGGCCTCGGCCTGCTCGCAGGGATGGTCGCCACGATGGGCTCCTCCGCCTCCGCGGTCTTCAGTCCCACGCTGACGATCAACAACGGCAGCTCGACGTTCTCCTCGACCAACATCCACGCCGCCGACGCGGCCTTCGGCACCTCGCTGGTGCAGGCCCAGGCGGCCGCCAGCAGCGGTGGCGACTGGACGCCGGTGCTGCGTGCCGGCTTCGCGTCCGCGACGATGAACGGCTTCTGCCTTTCCCGGGTGGAGGAGGTCGGGCCGCTCGGCAACTACACGATCAGGCTCACCTCCGGGGACGACGACCCGGCGACCAACGAGATCAGCGCCGAGATGGCCGTCTTCGACATCACCCGGCTCCGAGCAGCGGCCGCTCCTGGGATCAACCTCCAGGGAACCGCTCAGATCGGGCTGGCCTCCACCGACCTGACCACCAATCCGGGACGCGCACCGTACGCCGCGAACCCCATGGGCCTGCCTCAGGAGTTCGACTCGAGCTGGTACCAGTCCAGCGGCAACGGCGGCCACAACAACGGTCAGGGATTCACCGGCATCGACGCGACCGTCGCCGACCTCAACAGCGTCTACGGCGACGTCCGGCAGGCCCAGATCGAGGGACAGGTCACCCTGCCGAACCTGGAGATCGAGCTGCTCCCCGGCGACCAGTCCTGCAAGGCGGCTGCCCAAGCCGGCACGTTCCCGAACTGACTCTTGCTCGCCGACCGCCCCGAATGTGTAGATCTCGACACGCGGGTCGCGGCTTCGCAAGCTCAGCCGTGCCGCTGCTCGATCTCGTCTCGCTGACGAGCTCGCTCGAAAATTGGAAGGACCCGGTGGGTCCGTCTCGGGTCGGCTCCACCGGGTCCGCCGCGCGTGCCCCGACCATATGGGGGTTGGTCCGACACTCGCGGCTTACTCACCAGTATGCGGGCAATGCACCAACATCGGTTTTACCCGAAATCCACAACTCGCCAACAAATCTGTCAAGCGATCAGTTAGGTCCGTGCTAGCCGTGCTGCCGCCGCCAGACCACGATCGCCTGTCCGGGCGGCGCCTGCCTAACCGCGGGAAGCCTGCTGACCGGAACCTGCGGCTCCGGAGCGGCGGCCCTCGCCTGGGCGAGCGCCTCGCGGGTCGCGGCCAGCTCGTGCAGCAGCTCCTCGTTGCGCCGGCGCAGCGCGTCGACGTGCTGCTCCAGAGCCAGGATGCGACGCACTCCCTCGATGCCGATCCCGGACGCGGTCAGGTCCGCGATCGAGCGCAGCCGCTCGATGTCGTGGAAGGAGTAGCGTCGCCCGCCACCCCCGGTGCGGCCGGGGGTGATCAGACCCATCCGCTCATAAGTGCGCAGCGTCTGCGGGTGCAGCCCGGTCAGCTCCGCGGCGACGCTGATCACATACACCGCGGCATCCGGAGACGGGCTGCCGAATCCGTCGCTCATCATGACCCCTCGAGAAGAGACGTACGCAGTGGCTTGCCGGCCATCGCCACCCGATAGGCCTCGACGGCGGCCTTGGTGTCGGCGTCGAGCACGGCCGGGATGTGCACCTCGACGGTGGCGAGCAGGTCACCCACGGTGCCGTCGGCACGCCGGAACCCCTTGCCCCGGACGCGGAACGTACGGCCGTTGGGGGTGCCGGCGGGGATCCGCAGCGTCACGGGCGAACCGGACAGCGTCGGCAGCTTCACCTCTGCACCGAGCGCCAGCTCGTCGAACCCGACCGGCACGTCGATGGTGAGGTTGTCGTCCTTGCGGCCGAAGACGCGGTGAGGCGTCACGTGCACCGTCACGTAGAGGTCGCCGGAGGGTCCCCCGTTCTCCCCGGCGGCGCCCTTGCCCTTGAGCCGGATCCGCTGCCGGTCCTTGACCCCGGCAGGGATGCGAGCCTGGATGGTGCGCGCCGAGGTGCCGCGGCCGGAGCCTCGGCAGGTCGGGCAGGCCTCGTCGTAGATCAGCTGACGGCCGCCGCAGCGCGGGCAGGTCTCGTTCATCGAGAACGCGCCGCCCACGGAGTTGACCACGTATCCCGCACCTTCGCACTCCGGGCAGACCCGCGGCTTGGTGCCGGGCTTGCCGCCCGTGCCGTTGCAGTCAGGACAGGCGGAGTCCGAGGTCAGGCGCAGCGAGATGGTCACGCCGTCGAGCGCGTCGGTGAACCCGATCGTGGCACTCGTCTCGACGTCGGCACCCTTGATCGGCCGGGCCCTCGGGGTCGTACGCCGCCCACCGAAGCCGCCGCCGGCGCCACCGGCGCCGCCGAAGAGGTCGCCGAACATGTCGCCGAGCCCGCCGGTCTGGGTGCCGCCGGCACCGAAGAGGTCGTCGAAGTTGTAGCCGCGGCCGGCGCCCGTGCCGCCGAAGCCGCCCGGGAACCCGCCGGAGGCACCGAGCGTGCGCACCTCGTCGTACTTCTTGCGCTTCTCGGGGTCGCCGACGACGTCGTAGGCCTCGGCGACCTTCTTGAACTTCTCGTGCTTGGCGTCGTCGCCAGGGTTGGAGTCGGGGTGGTTGGCCCGCGCAAGCTTGCGATAGGCCTTCTTGATGTCGTCGCTCGAGGCGTCCTTCTTGACGCCCAGCTCGGCGTAGTAGTCCTTGTTGATCCAGTCCGGCCGGATCCCGTCGTTCTCTGCCACCTAGCCCCTCCTCCCTTCTTCTCGGCAGACGAGCCTGTCGATGTCTCGACAGGCTCGTCTGCCCATCGTTGTCACTCCGGGTCGACGACCAGGACCTGCGCGGCCCTGACCACCCGGTCGCCGATCATGTAGCCGGCCTTGGCGACCAGCTTGATCGAGGTCACCTCGACCTCCGGGTCGGTGCCCATGTGGCTGAGCGCTTCGTGAAGGTTGGGGTCGAAGACGTCGCCAGGCTCGGCGAACTTCTTCAGTCCCAGGTTCGTCACGATCTTCTCGAGCTGGTCGGCGACGGCCTTGAAGCCGCCTTCGACCTCGCCGTGCTCGCGAGCACGGTCGATGGTGTCGAGCACCTCCACGATCGGAGTGAGCACCTTGTAGGTCGCGTTCTGCGAGACCAGCTCGCGGTCACGGTCGACCCGCCTCTTGTAGTTGACGTACTCGGCCTGGAGACGCTGCAGGTCGGTGGTCAGCTCGGCGACCCGCTTGTCGATCTCATCGGCGGCATCGCCCATGAAGTCCACCTCGCTGTCGTCCTCGATCACCACGTCCTCCTCGACGTCTGCCTCGTCCGCCTCGTCCTCGGCCTCCTCGGCGGAGGCCTCCTCCTCGGCGGCGTCGTCCGAGTCCGAGGCGTCGCCCTCAGGAGCATCCACCTCGAGGTCCTCGGCCGACTCCTCGACATTGTCGGTCTCGGGCTGCGGGGTCTCGGAGGTCGTCTCCTCGACGGCCTCGTCCGCCCCGCCGGGGCGGCGCTTCGTCACTTCTTGTCGCCCTCTTCACCCTCGACGGGCTCGTCGACGATCTCGGCGTCGACGACGTCGTCGTCGGCCTCGCCGGTGGCACCGGTCGCGCCGCCGGCGGCGGACTGCTCGGCCTCGGCCGCGGCGTACATTGCCGCACCCATCTTCTGCGAGGACTCACCGAGCTTGGTGATCGCGGTCTGGATGGCGTCCTTGTCGGCCTCGGTGTCTTCGAGGATCTTCTTCAGCGCGTCCAGGTCGGCCTGCACCTCGGTCTTCACGTCGTCCGGGACCTTGTCGCCGGAGTCGGTGATGAACTTCTCGGTGGTGTAGACGAGGCTGTCACCCTGGTTGCGGATCTCGATGGACTCGCGACGCTTGGCGTCCTCCTCTGCGTACTGCTCCGCCTCCTTGACCATGCGGTCGATGTCGTCCTTCGACAGCGCGGAGCCGCCGGAGATCGTCATGGACTGCTCGCGGCCCGAGGCCTGGTCCTTGGCGGAGACGTGCACGATGCCGTTGGCGTCGATGTCGAAGGCGACCTCGATCTTCGGCACGCCACGCGGCGCCGGCGGGAGGCCGGTGAGCTCGAAGTTTCCGAGCGGCTGGTTCTCCGACCACATCGGGCGCTCGCCCTGGGCGACCTTGATCTCGACGCTGGGCTGGTTGTCGTCAGCCGTGGTGAAGATCTCGGAGCGCTTGGTCGGGATGGTGGTGTTGCGCTCGATCAGGGTGGTGAAGACACCGCCCTTGGTCTCGATGCCGAGGCTCAGCGGGGTGACGTCGAGGAGCAGTACGTCCTTGACCTCGCCCTTCAGCACGCCGGCCTGCAGCGCAGCACCGACGGCGACGACCTCGTCGGGGTTGACGCCCTTGTTGGGCTCCTTGCCACCGAGCAGGCTCTTGACCAGGTCGGTCACGGCCGGCATCCGGGTCGAGCCGCCGACCAGGACGACGTGGTCGATGTCCTTGAGGGCGACGCCCGCGTCCTTGAGGACCGACTCGAACGGCTTCTTGGTGCGGTCGAGCAGGTCAGCGGTGATCTTCTGGAACTCCGCCCGGGTCAGGGTCTCCTCGAAGTGGAGGGGGCCGGACTCACCGTGAGTGATGTAGGGCAGGTGGATCGAGGCGTTCTGGCTCGAGGAGAGCTCGATCTTCGCCTTCTCGGCGGCCTCCTGGAGGCGCTGAGCGGCGATCTTGTCGGCGGCCAGGTCGACACCGTTGGCGGACTTGAACTTCTCGACCATCCACTTGACGACGGCGTTGTCCCAGTCGTCACCACCGAGGTGGTTGTCACCGGAGGTCGCCTTGACCTCGACGACGCCCTCGCCGATCTCGAGCAGGGACACGTCGAACGTGCCGCCACCGAGGTCGAAGACGAGGATGGTCTGGTCGTCGCCCTTGTCGAGGCCGTAGGCCAGTGCCGCGGCGGTGGGCTCGTTGACGATGCGGGAGACGTTGAGGCCCGCGATCTCACCGGCCTCCTTGGTGGCCTGACGCTGCGCGTCGGAGAAGTAGGCCGGGACGGTGATGACCGCGTCGGTCACCGGCTCGCCGAGGTAGGCCTCGGCGTCCCGCTTCAGCTTCTGCAGGACGAATGCGCTGATCTGCTGCGGCGTGAAGTCCTTGTCGTCGATGTTCACCTTCCAGTCGGTGCCCATGTGACGCTTGACGGACCTGATCGTGCGGTCCACGTTGGTGACGGCCTGGCGCTTGGCGACCTCACCGACCAACACCTCACCGGACTTGCTGAACGCGACCACGGAAGGCGTCGTACGGGCGCCTTCGGCATTCGCGATGACGGTGGCCTCGCCACCCTCCAGAACCGAGACGACCGAGTTGGTGGTCCCGAGGTCGATACCGACGGCACGTGCCATCTTTGCTACCTCCGCTTGTTGAAGCTGTGTGTATGTGGACTGTGTTGGACTGCACCCCTGCGGCTGCTGCCGCCGAGTGTTGCAAACAAGTTGAGCCGATTCAACTCAACTTCGTTCACTGTCCACAACGAAGACCTTACGCCCCCTATTCCAGTCCCAGCCAAAATCCGTCGGGTCAGGAGGACGGGATCCAGTCGAAGGTATCGGGGTTGGGGCCGGAGCGGCCGGACTCGCCCTTGTCGAGAGCCGCGAGGGCGGCCACCTGGTCGTCGCTCAGCTCGAAGTCGAAGATCGCCAGATTCTCCTCGAGCCGCTCGCGGCGTACGGACTTGGGGAAGACGATGTCGCCCCGGTCGATCTGCCAGCGGAGCAGGACCTGGGCCGGCGACTTGCCGTGCGCGGAGGCGATCTCGGCGACCACCGGGTCGGAGAGCTCGCCGCCGCCCTGACCGAGCGGCGACCACGACTCGACCTTCGCGCCGTGGGCGAGGGTGGCGGACCGGGCGGCCTCGTTGGTGAAGTAGGGGTGGACCTCGATCTGGTTGACCGCCGGAGCGACGCCGGTCTCGGCGACGATCTTGTCGAGGTGGTCGGGCTGGAAGTTGGAGACGCCGATGGAGGTGGTCAGGCCCGCCTCACGCAGGCCCACGAGGGCCTCCCACGTTTTCGCGTACGTCCCGTCGTACTGCGTCGGCAGCGGCCAGTGGATCAGGAACAGGTCGACATGGTCCAGGCCGAGCAGCACCAGAGACCTCTCGAGCGATGCCTTCGCCTTGGCGGGGTCGTGCTGGGAGTTGTTGAGCTTGGTGGTGACGTAGACGTCCTCGCGGGCGAGTCCGGCGGTCTTCAGCGCGGCGCCGACACCAGACTCGTTCTGGTACATCTGCGCGGTGTCGATGTGGCGGTAGCCGACCTCGAGGGCCTGACTGACAACCTGCTCGGTCTCGTTCTCGGGAACCTGCCAGACGCCGAGACCGAACTGTGGGATCGAAGTGCCGTCGTTGAGCTTGATCGTAGGAACCGTCATACCCACATACAACCAAGTGAGTCGCGACCTATTCCACCCTTGGCTCCGACCTCAGCCGATCGTCACGGTCACCACGTTGGAGTAGGTGCCGGTGTCGATGTCCTTCATCCGGAACATGTGCTTCCCGATCCGGCCGGTCTGGATCACGGTGGAGAACTGCTCGCCGGTCACCGACACGTCGGGGATGCCGAACTCCTCCCAGCCCTCGCCCTCGTCCCGCTCGAGTCGGAGGATGGCGCCTTCACCACCGGGGTAGACGCCGGTGATGTCGATCCGCTCCATCGGCTTCGCCTCGACGACGCCGGTCTGGAGAGTGATCTCCTTCGCGGGCTTCTCCTCGGCTGCCGCGGACGGCGAGGAGCCCGTGGAGCTGGAGACCGAGCCGGCCTTCTTCTCGGGAGCGCTCGTGGGTGAGGCGTCGAGCGTGATCGCCGGACCGCTGGCCGTCTTGGTCGGCTTCGGCGACGGCGCGTAGAGCGAGGCACCCGCGTCCGGGTCGGTGGCCTGGTCGCTGGCAGCGCCATCGCCACCGAGACCCAGGATGCTGGCACCGACGAACATCCCGATCCCGACGATCAGCCCCACGCCCACGGCGACCGCTACCAGTGCCGTGACTCCGGCCGCGATCGGATGCCGCTCCCCCTGCTTCACATGCGCTCCTCAGCCCAGAAACTGCGATGGTGACAATTCAGCCACACGTTCTCATCCGGCACCAGGAAATCAGCTGATCAGCTCCTGACGGCGCGCGATGGCGGCCGCCTCCGTACGGCTCCCCGCGCTGAGCTTCCCGAGGATGTTGGAGACGTGCACGGAGACCGTCTTCGTCGAGATGAACAGCTGTTTGCCGATCTCGCCGTTGCTGCGACCCGCCGCGACCAGCGTCAGGATCTCCCTCTCCCGCGGCGTGAGGGCCGTCGGCGTCGCCTGCTGCTGCTTCACCGCGGTCGCACCGAGCGACCTCAGCTCGTCGAGCAGCGGCTGCAGCCCGAGCCGCTTCGCGGTCTCCCTGGCCTTGTCGGCGGTCGCCCGCGACCTGGGGACGTCGCCTGTGGCGCGCTGGATGACGGCGTGCGTCGTCCGTACGGCGGCCAGACCCGGAACGTCACCATAGGCCTCGACCTGCTGCTCTGCGCGTGCCCACGCCGCCAGCAGCGACTCCTGGGGCGGCGCGTCGATGCCGGCCAGCCAGTGGACACGGAGCACCTCCGCCTCCAGCCGAGCGGCCCAGGCGCGCCCCTCCGGACCCCATTCGCCGGGCTGATACTGCGCGACCACCTGCTCGCCGTCGCTGTGCAGCCCGTCGACGGCCTCGACCAGGGCGGGCCACTGCACCGCCGGCACCGAGGGCAGCATCTGCGCGATCGCGGACGCTGCCACGACCGCCAGCCGCACCCGGCCACCGAACCACTCGGTCCAGAATTGCGAGAGCGTCTCGACGGTGTCGGCATAGATCGAGAAGACGGCGGCATGGTCCCCGGCGCGACCCGCGGCGACCATCTCCACGGTGGCGCCGTAGAGCGCGATCAGGCCCTCCTGGGTCCAGTACGGACGCAGCGATGCGGCCGCCTCACCAACAGAGGCTCCCTGGGCCTGCTCCATCATCATCCGGAGCATGTCTAGGAGCGCGACCGGGATCGGCGGCGCGTCGGGCAGGTTGCCGCCGGTCAGCGCCAGCGCCTCGTCCCACTCCCCCATGACCATCTGCATCCGGACGATGTCGGAGCGGGCCGCGGCGGCGTAGGGCGACCACTGCAGCGACTCCCCGCCGGTCTCCTCGATCACCGCCCGGAACCACCTCAGCGCCTCCGCGTAGTCCCCGGCCTCGTCATAGGAGCGGCCGAGCGCGAACAGCCCGCGGCTCACGGCGTACGTCGACCCGACCCGTCGAGCCTGGTCGATGGTCTCGCGCAGCACCTGGCGGAAGCCCTCCACCTTGTCGCCGCCACCGCGACCGGTGCGCACCTTCAGCATCGACAGGCTGGTGGCCATGTCGGAGGCCAGCTTGGAGAGGCTGTGCCTCTCGGCGATCTCGATGCCCTCCAGCCCGACCGCCTCGGCCTCCTCGATGCGGCGATAGGCGACCAGCATCCGGGTGCGCACGGCGAGAACCCCGCACCGCGCCTTGGGCTCGGCGTCGTCGGGCAGTGCGTCCATCGCGTCGCGCGAGTAGGTGAGCGGATCGCCGTTCTCCATCGAGTGCGCAGCCTCGGCCCGGGTCGCCAGCAGCAGCGCCCGGCCAACCGACCGGCCGACCGGGATGGCGTCGAGCCGCTCGGCCAGGATCGCGTCGGCGCGCGAGGGCAGGCCGGCGAGGATGAGCGTGTCGGCCGCGCGCTCGTAGACCCGGTCCAGGTCGACCGCAGCGGCCTGGGCGACCTTCGGGTCCGCGGCGAGACCGAGCGCCTTCTCGTAGTGGTGGGCCGCTTCACCTACGCCGCTGACGTTGCGGGCCTCCTCGGCGGCGGCGATGCGTGCGCGCAGCGCGGTCGCGAGGTCGCCGGCACGCCTGGCGTGCAGCGCGAGCTCGGCGGCCGCGCCCAGCCCGGGGGTCGCCTTCAGCACCTCGGCGAACCGGGTGTGCAGGCGCACCCGCTCACCGGGGAGCAGGTCGTCGTAGACCGCCTCCGCGAGCAGCGCGTGGCGGAACGTGTAGCGCGAACCGGTCGGCTCGAGCACCTTCTGCTCGACGGCGGTGCGCAGCGCATCATCGAGCTCGTCGTTCTTCATCTCGGTGACCGCGGCGAGCAGCTCGTGGGTGACGCGACGCCCGGCGATCGAGGCGGTGCGGACCACGCTGCGGGCGGCGCCGTCGAGCCGATCCAGTCGCACCAGGAGCAGGTCGGCGAGGTCGACCGGGAGGTCCTCGTCGCAGCCGGCCTGGACCAGCTCCTCGACGAAGAAGGCGTTGCCCTCGGCGCGGCGGACGACACGCTCGGCGTCGACCTTTCCGCTGGCCAGCTCGTGGACCAGGCGCCGCACCGAGTCGTCGGAGAGCGGCTCGAGGACGATCCGCTCGACGTCGGGCAGGCGGCCCCATTCGCCCACCTGGCGGCGCAGCGGGTGCCGGCGGTGGATGTCGTCGGCTCGGTAGGACGCGACCATCGCGACCGGGCTGTCGTAGGGCCGGGTGAAGAGGTAGGTCAGCAGGTCGCGGGTGGACTGGTCGGCCCAGTGGGTGTCCTCGACCACGACTAGCAGCGGCGCCTTCTCGGCGGCCGCCTCGAAGAGCGTGTGGACCGCGTCGAAGAGCTGGCCCCGGTCGGTCCCAGCCGCGGCGGCGCCAGGGTTGGCGCCCATCACGCGGCGTACGGGCCTCAGCCTGGCCAGCGCCGGATAGTCGGCCGCCACCCGCTCGACCACCTCGGGCAGGTCCGCGACGATCCGGTCGAGGATCTCCGAGAACGGCATGTACGCCACGGCGCTCTCGCCGAAGTCGACGCAGTGTCCCGCGTGCACCTGCCAGCCGTCGGTCAGCGCGCGGTCGCGCAGCGCGGTGAGCAGGCGCGTCTTGCCGACACCGGCGTCACCGGCGAGGAGGACGTGCTGGCGCCGGGCGTCACCCTTCGACGCCACCCCGAGCAGCCCGGTGAGGGTCTGCAACTCAGAGTCGCGACCTACGAAGGACCGAGCACTTTGCGCCATGTCCCCTATCATCGCGCCTCCGGGCCCGGGATTCTCCTGCATTACGGACGTCCGAGGACTCAGTTGTGTATCGAGTCCATCCGGCGCGGACGACGGCGCTTCACCTGGCGGGCGAGCCGGTCGGCGGCGGCCGCGCGGCGCATGCTCTGACGGCGGTACGCCACTTCGGCGTCGTAGCTGATCTGGGTGTTGTAGGTCATGTATCCAGAGTCGGCTCCTGAGGTAGGGCCGGGCATGAGGCGCCTGCCTTAGGCGTACGTCAGAGGCGCCTCATTCGGTCGTGATCCGGGTCACTCCACGAGACCACGGCGCCGTCCGATGGCCGCTGCCTCGGTGCGCCCGGAGGCGCCGAGCTTGGCCAGGATGTTGGAGACGTGGACCGAGACGGTCTTGGTGGAGATGAACAGCTGTGTGCCGATCTCCCCGTTGCTCCGCCCGGCCGCGACGAGGGCGAGGATCTCGCTCTCCCGAGCGGTGAGCCGGCCGGACGGGCCGGCGCCCGACCGCTGCGGCGTCGTCGTCGTGCCGAGCGTACGCAGGTGCTCGAGCAGCGGCTCGGCACCGAGCTGCTTCGCCGACTCTCGGGCCTGGTCGACCAACTCCCGGGTGCCGGCGGTGTCACCGCCCGCGCGGAGGACCTCGGCCAGCCGGGCCCGCGACCAGGCGAGCTCGAGGACGTGCGGGAAGACCTGGAATGCGGCAACAGCCTTCCGCCAGGCATCGACGAGCTCCTCCTGCTCGGGCGGGTCGATGCCGGCCAGCCAGTGGACCCGGAGCCCTTCGGCCGCCAGACGCGCTGTCCACGCCTGGCCCTCCAGACCCCACCTCGGCTTCGCCTCGGCCGGTCGCATGCCCGCAGCGACGATGCGGTCCACCTGCGCCAGCACCTGCCGACGCTCGCCGGCCGGCAGCCCCGGGATCACGGCGCTGATGGCGCCGACGGCGACGGCGGAGAGCCGGGTGTTGCCGCCGAACCACTCGCCCCAGGTGCGGCCGAGGGTCTCGACGCCTGCGTCGTAGGCCTCGAGGATCGCCGCCACATCGCCCCGCGCACCGGCAGCCTTGATCTCCACCGGCACCGACTCGCTCGCAGTGGCGACCTCCTGCTTCCACGACGGCCGCAGTCGTCGCGCCTCGTCCCCGCGGTCCGCGCCGCGGTCCTGCTCGATCATCAGCCGGTTGGCTTCCAGCCACGGCGACAGCGCCGGCGGGATCCCGTAGGCCTCGGTGAGCGCGAGCGCCTCGTCCCACCGGCCGACCTTGTAGAGGTGGCCGAGCCAAGCGGTCCGGGCGTCGAAGGAGTACGGCGCCCACGGCACGCCCCGCTCGACGCCGAGCAGGAAGGCGCTGCGGTAGTTCTCGCCGGCCTCGTCGAGACGGTCGGCGGCGTCGAGGGCGTAGCCGAGCTGGATCCGAGCCCGCAGCTCCGGGTGCAGCGCACCGGCCTTGGCTGCTCTGGCCACGGCCGCGCGGAGGGGCTCGATCCGAGACTGCGGCGAGCGGCCCCACGTCCCGGCCAGGGTCGCCGCGACCTCCGCGGCGAGACCGGTCCGGCCGAGCTCCTCGGCCAGCGCCAGCGCCTCCTGGCCGGCCCTCTCGGCGTCGTCGTGGCGCCGGTAGATCATCAGCGTCCGGGCGTACGCGGCGAGCAGGCGCGCTCGCACCAGCGGTGGGGCGTCCTCGGGGAGCGCGGCCATCGCCGCCTCGGCGAGCTCGCCCACCTGAACGTCGTTGACGTAGGCGAAGCTGGTCTCGATCTCGACCGTCATCAGCTGCGCGCGCCACAGTCCGGGCGCGTCGGGCGGAAGCGACTCCCGCTGCTCACGGGCCAGCTTCCCGGCCCGATCGGCATGCCCGGCGGCGACCATCGCATCGCTGGCCTTGACCACCAGATCGACGAGGCGCTGGGTGTCATGGTCGGAGGCGGCGCGGACGGCGAGCTGGGCGATCGCCTGCTGATAGTGCTGGGAGGCCTCGTCGGGCCCACCTGTCGCTGCCGCCTCGTCCCCGGCCGCGATCCCGGCTTCGAGTGCCGTCTCGTGGTCGCCGGCGAGACGAGCGTGGCGGGCCAGTCCGGCGGCGCTACCGGTCACGAGATCGCCACGCAGCGCCTCGACGTAGCGCTGATGGAGCCTGACCCGCTCCCCCGGGAGCAGGTCGTCATAGACCGCCTCGCCGAGCAGCGCGTGCCGGAAGAGGTAGTAGCCATCCTCGCGCGGCACCAGGATCGCGCGCTCGATCGCCTGCCTCAGCCCGGCGTCGAGCGTGGCCCGGTCGAGGCCGGCGACGGCCTCGAGGAGCTCGTCGCTGACGTTGCGCCCGGCGGCGCTGGCCGTGTCGACCACCTCGCGGGCGGTCGCGTCGAGCTGCTCGAGCCTGACCAGGAGCAGGTCGGCGAGGTCCCAGGGCAGCTCGTCGGTGCCCGCCGCCTGCACCAGCTCCTCGGCGAAGAAGGCGTTGCCCTCGGCGCGGCGTACGACGCTCTCCACGTCGACCCCCAGATCGCCGGCGAGCTCTGCGACCAGGAGGCGTACGTCGTCGTCCGAGAGCCGCCCGAGATGGACCCGCTCGACGGACGGCAGCCGGGTCCATTCCGCGAGCTGGCGCCGCAGCGGGTGGCGGCGGTGGAGATCGTCGGCGCGGTAGGAGGCGACGATCGTGACCGGGCCGATGAAGGGCCGGGTGAAGAGGAAGGTCAGCAGGTCCCGGGTGGACTGGTCGGCCCAATGGGTGTCCTCGACGACGACCAGGACCGGAGCCTGCTCGGCCGCACGCTCCAGCAGCGCATGGATCGCGGCGAAGAGATTGCCTCGGTCGAGCGCCTCCTGGTCGGCGGTGTCAGCCCCGCCGAGCGCGCGGGCGACCGGTGCCATCCGCAGGAGCGCCGGATGCACGTCGGCCACCTGCGCCACCACCGCAGGCAGCGCGGTCGTGATGTTGTCGAGGATCTCGGTGAAGGGGAGGTACGCCTCGGCGCTGTCGCCGAAGTCGAGGCAGTGCCCGACGAACGCCTGCCTGCCGTCCGCGACGGCTCGCCCGCGGAGCTCGCGCAGGATCCGGGTCTTCCCGACACCGGCGTCACCGGCGAGGAGGACATGCCTGCCCTTGGCCGCTCGCTCGTTGCCGACCAGCCCGATCAGCCCGATCAGCCCCGCCAGCGTCTCCAGGTCGGCATCACGTCCGACAAGCCTCTCGGCACTCTGCGCCATGCGGGTCATCATCGCGCCTTCCGTCACCACGAGGTCGGCCCAGGGGTCGGCACTGCCGGGCTCCGGACGTGAAACAACGCCGAGCGGGATCTCTCCTGCTCGGCGTTGTCGGTCCTGCGCCTGCATCTCAGCGGGTGCGGTCGCGCCGTGCCTGACGGGCCTGGTTGGCCCGCTGGCGCTTGGCCAGGTCCTTCTGGATCTGCTGGCGGCGGTACTTGACCTCTGCTTCGTAACCTGCGGTGGTGTACATCTCGATCTCCTGCTGGGTTTGTCCTGCTGGGGTTTCCTGCTGACATCGAGAACACTCCTCTGCTGAGGTAGGCACCGGGATCGGTCGCGCGCCTTAGTTCTCATCACCGCCACCTCGCTTCCCGACCTAGATCACGCGCTCGGCGCCTTAGACGGGACACTTCACCTATGGAGTTCTCCGAGGTCGTACGCCGCCGCAAGATGGTCCGCAGCTACACCAGCGATCCCGTGGATCCTGAGGTGCTCGACAAGATCCTGCACAACGCCACCCGGGCGCCGTCGGCCGGCTTCTCCCAGGGCTGGGCCTTCCTCGTGCTCGACACCCCCGAAGACGTACGCCGCTACTGGGAGGCCACCGCCCCGAGCGTCAAGGCTGGTGACAACCCCGACGCGTGGCTGACCGGGATGATGCAGGCACCGGTGATCGTGATCCCGTGCTCCTCCAAGGCGGCCTACCTGGATCGCTACGCGGAGCCGGACAAGGGCTGGACCGACCGCGACGAGGCGCACTGGCCGATGCCGTTCTGGCACATGGACACCGCCATGGCGACCATGCTGATCCTGCAGACCGTGGTCGACGAGGGACTCGGTGCGCTCTACTTCGGGATTCCTCCGGAGGCCGACGCGGCTGTTCGGTTGGCGTTCGGTGTTCCGGATACGTTCGACCCTATTGGGGCCGTCACCATCGGGCATCCTGCTTCTGGGGGTGCCAAGGGGTCGCCTACTCGGCGTCAGCGGGTTCCGCTCGGGGATGTTGTTCATCGCGGGCGGTGGTGACGCTTTTCCCGCTGGTCGAGCTTGTCGGGACCTCCGCTGGTCGAGCTTGTCGGGACCTCCGCTGGTCGAGCTTGTCGAGACCTCCGCTGGTCGAGCTTGTCGAGACCTCCGCTGGTCGAGCTTGTCGAGACCTCCGCTGGTCGAGCCGCCGGAGCCGCTAGGCGGAGGCGTGTCGAGACCAACACGGTTCTTGTCGGGGAAACCTCGCTATGCGACTGTTTCTTCGTTTCAGGGTTCGCCGCCGACCCTTCCTCCAGTGTTTCTCGCTCAGCCGCCGCGTCAAGAACGGGCTTCGCCCGCCGGCTTCGCCGGCCGCTTCGCGGTCCTTGACCCGGCACCTGATCGAGAAAAGATTTCGCCATTATCGGGGCGGCGGCGAGGGTGTGGCGCGGGGTTCAGGTTGCTTGTTCGCGGATCGCGTAAATCGGGGTTGACCAGCCTAAATAGGTAGCGCCGTGGTGCTGTTTGACATATAATTGGGCGTATGAACGAGACCGTCGACCAGCTCCTTGCCGGGCCGCCCTTGGGTGCGTCCGAGGGTGAGCTGGTCGACTGGATCAGCCGGCTCGAAGAG
>NZ_JBEXSD010000055.1:0-43032 GCF_040613495.1 Nocardioides sp. NPDC006273
CACCACTTCGGCGGCAAGGAGCAGCTCTACCTCGCGCTGTGGGAGGAGTACGTCGGCGAGCCGTGGGCTCGCCCAAGCCGCCGGGATGCCGAGAACCGCATCGAGGGCCGGATTGCGGTAGGTGCACATCAATGCCACGTCGGTGCGCGGTTCACCGAGCGTGGAGAGCTCCCAATCCAGCAGAGCACGAACCCGAGCCGGGTCGACCGGGTCCAGGATCAGGTTGTCGATCCGGTAGTCCCCATGCAGGATCGCCGTCTCGGTCGACATCGGCAGTCGCTGCTCCAGCAGATGGTGCAGGCGTTCGAGGTCTGCGAGCTCGCGGGTCTTCACCTGCTCCCATTGCCGTCGCCACAATGCAACCTGGCGAGCAACGAACCCCTCTGGACGACCGAAGTCCCCCAGGCCCACGGTGGTCGGATCCACCTCGTGCAGCGTCGCAAGCACATCGACCAGCGATGCGGATGTCCTCCGCAGGTCCTCGTCGCCGACTTGGTCCAGCTCGGCTCGCTCCCGAATGACTGCACCGTCGATCCAGGTGGTGATCGTGAAAGGTGCGCCGATGACTGTGAGGTCTTCGCACAGGCTGATGACGGGAGGGACCGGCACGTCGGTCTTCTCGAGCGCGGCCGTGACCCTGGCCTCACGGGCAACGTCATGCGCAGACGCCGTCTGCCCGGCCGTCGGAGGGCGCCGGAAGACCCACCGACTGACGCCGTCACTGAGTCGATAGGTCAAGTTGGAGCGTCCCCCAGTGACGAGCTCCGCGGTAAGTGGCCCCGCGACAGCGACTCCGAGCGAACGCAGGTGCCCGTCCAGGGCAGCGGTGTCGACCAACACGGTCACATCAACCTTCCATGCGCTGACGCGCAGCCTTGACCGCCCGCTTGGCGATCGCGAAGCGATGCACCTCGGACGGGCCATCGTAGATTCGGAACGGGCGGACCTCCCGGGCGATGCGCGCGATGGGCAGGTCGGCAGAGACACCCATGCCACCACAGAGCTGCGCGGCCCGGTCCACGATCCTGCCGATGGCCTCTGCGCCGAACGTCTTCGCGATCGACGTCTCCTGAGCGGCCGGCGAGCCGCTGTCGAGCGCCGCGCAGGCGACGTCGAGCAGCGCCCGGGTAGCGGCGAGGTCGATCTCGTTCTCGGCGATCAGATGCTGCGCAATCCCCTGGTCGCCGAGCGACTGCCCGAAGACGCGGCGCGAGGTCACATAGTCCAGAGCGGTCTCGTGCGCACGCACGGCAGCGCCGAGCCACCGCATGACATGCGTCATCCGTGCCGGGCCCAGCCGCACCTGGACGTAGCGGAAGCCCTCATCGACCTCACCCAGTACCGCATCGTCGGGCAGCTCGAGGCCGTCGAAGAACACCTCGCAGTGGCCGCCCACCATCGAGCGGTCGATGGTGGGTACGTGGCGGCCGATACGAAGGCCCGCCGTCTCGGCCGGCGCCAGGAACATGGTGCCGCCGCCTCGTTCGCCGGGCTCTCCGGAGGTCCGGGCCATGATGATGAAGAAGTCAGCACCATCGGCACCGGTGATGAACAGCTTGTGCCCGTCGATTCGCCAGCCACCGGCGACGCGCGTGGCACTGGTCTGGAGCGCCGCTGGGTCGGAACCGGCCCCCGGGGCGGGTTCCGTCATCGCGAACGCCGATCGCGCCTCGCCGCGCACCAACGGCCCGAGAAAGCGTGCCTTCTGCTCGCTCGTGGCGACGTGGTCGAGCAGGTGCATGTTGCCCTCGTCGGGAGCCGCTGCGTTGATCGCCATCGCTCCGAAAAGTGCGTATCCCGCCTCCTCGAACACCCTTGCCCGCTCGGTCATCGACAAGCCTTGACCGCCGTACTCCACAGGACCATGAGGAGCCAGGATCCCGAGCGTACGGGCCCGGGCCTGCAGCTGCCGGCGCAGCACGTCGCCACCGGCCTCGGTCACGTCGCCGTCGTGGCGATCCTCGATCGGGAGCACCTCGTCGCGTACGAAAGCGCGAGTCCTAGCTGCCAGGTCGGCCACCTCGGTCCGGCCTGTGGCCGTTTCCTCCGCAGTGCTGGTCGTCATTGATTCCTCCAGGTTCATGGGTGTGTTGCGTCGACCTCAGTGGCCCGACATGCCGCCGTCGACGGCCAAGGTGCTGCCGGTGACGTACCCCGATGCAGGACTGGCGAGGAAGAGCATCGCCGCGGTGATCTCGGCCGGCTCCCCCAGCCTGTTCAGCGGGCTGCGCACACCGATGAAGCCGTCGAGCAGCTCGGTGGGCACGTCCTCGGTCATCTCCGTCCTGACGTAGCCAGGAGCCAGGGCATTCACGCGAATGCCCTTCCTCCCCGCCCACTGGGCCGAGAGGTCGCGAGTGAGCCCTAACAGACCGGCTTTGCTGGCCGCGTACGCCGCCTGCGGTGCCGGCGGTGCGATGAAGGCAAGGGTGCTGGCGACGTTGACGATGCTCGATCCAGGCTTCATCTCTCGCGCAGACGCCTGGGCCATCCAGTACGCGCCCATCAGGTTCACGTCGAGGACGCGGCGAAAGTCTTCCGGTCGCTCCCGGAGCGCGGGGACAGCGGTGCCGAGGCCCGCATTGTTGATCAGTACGTCGACCCTGCCGAACTGCGCCATGGACTGCTCGACCACGTGCTCACACTGATCGGGCTCGGCCACATCCGTGGGGACGACGAGCGCACGGCGGCCCTCCGCCTCGACAGCGGAGGCAGTAGTCGCGAGCTTGTCTGCGCGCCGCCCGGCGAGAACCAGATCGGCGCCCGCCTCCGCGAGCGCCAGCGCGAACTCGGCCCCGAGCCCGGAACCAGCTCCGGTGACGACCGCAACCCGTCCGGCCAGGCGATAGAGGTCCAGGACTCGTGTCATGCGCCCACCCACTGAGGCGTGCGCTTGTCCGCAAAGGCGTTCGCGCCTTCGCGCGCGTCCTGGCTGTCGCGGACGGCTTCGAACTCGGCCTCGTTCATCTCCCACATCGCGGGTTCCCAGTCCGACCCCGCGGCGCTGCGCATCATCATCCGCTTGCTCGCCCGGACTGCGACCGGGGCATTGGCCGCGATCCTCTGGGCCAAGTTCAATGCCTCCTCGCGCACAGCCGCGGGCGGGACGACGCTGTTGACCAGGCCCCATCGCAAGGCGGTCTGCGCATCCAGCGGCTCCCCTGTGAAGACGACTTCGGCCGCGATCTTGGGGGGAATCTGACGGTGAAGTCGCAGAACACCGCCTGCCGCAGCGACCAGGCCTCGTGTGACCTCGGGCAGTCCGAGCCGGGCTTCGTTGCTCATCACGGCGAGGTCGCAGGCAAGGAGGATCTCGGTTCCACCTCCGAGCGCGAAGCCGTTGATCGCGGCGATGACCGGCTTGTCCACGAAGTGCCGCACGAAGCCAGCGAAGCCGCGCTCGGGATGATCCGTGTCGTGCACGGTCCGGCCGGCCGCCAGCTCCTTGAGGTCCGCGCCAGCGCAGAAGGCGCGACCGGCCCCGGTCAATACCGCTACCCGCAGCTCTGGGTCGGCGGCGAAGTCTGCGATCGCGGCGCCCAAGGCGCGAGACAGGTCGGCGTTGATCGCGTTCATCGCTGTCGGCCGGTTCAACGTGATCAGGGCTACGGCTCCTCGACGCTCGACGAGCACGGGCTCGTTCGCAGTCTCGGCCGAGCCCGTTGACGGTTCGTTCATTGTGACTGTCTCCACTCAAGGGGGTTGCCAGATCGTAAACTAACACTATCCTTGACCGTACGCACGGTCAATGAAAGGGATTCTCATGCGAGATGCAGTCATCGTCGAGGCGGTTCGCACACCGACGGGCAAGCGCAACGGCGGTCTTGCGGGTTTGCACCCCGCGGACCTCTCCGCCCACGTCCTCACCCGTCTGTCGGAGCGATCCGGGCTCGACCCCGCTCTGATCGACGACGTGATCTGGGGATGTGTGAGCCAGATCGGCGAGCAGACGTACGACATCGCCCGCACCGCCGTCCTCACCGCCGGCTGGCCGGAGTCGGTCACCGGTGTGACGGTGGACCGGCAGTGCGGTTCGTCGCAGCAGGCCGTGCACTTCGCAGCGGCCGGCCTGATCGCAGGGCACTACGACATGGTCGTAGCCGGTGGCGTCGAGTCCATGTCTCGAGTGCCCATGGGCTCCTCCACCGCGGACCAGCAGCCGTATTCGCCGGCTTTCCAGGACAGGTACGGCGTGCCGAACCAGGGTCTCGGTGCGGAGATGGTCGCCGAGAAGTGGGGACTCTCCCGGACCCAGGTCGATGACTTCGCCCTTCGTTCGCACGCGCTCGCCGCTGCCGCGCAGGACAACGGCCTTTTCGAGGCCGAGACCACCGCCGTCGAGGTCGACGGCGGCACCTTGACGCAGGACGAAGGCGTCCGCCGCGGCGGCACGCTCGAGACACTGGGATCCCTCAAGACGCCCTTCAAGGCCGATGGACTCATCACCGCTGGCAACGCCAGCCAGATCTCAGACGGTTCGGCCGCGCTCCTGATGACGACGAGCGACAAGGCCAACGAGCTCGGACTTCGGCCGATCGCGCGGGTGCACACGGTGGCGCTGGCCGGCTCGGATCCCGTCATCATGCTCACCGCACCCATCCCGGCCACCGAGAAGGCCCTGGATCGAGCAGGCCTCCAGATCCAGGACATCGGCGCCTTCGAGATCAACGAGGCGTTCGCCCCCGTCCCGATGGCATGGCTGGCCGAGACCGGAGCCGACGCGAGCCGGCTCAACCCGCTCGGTGGGGCCATCGCACTGGGCCACCCTCTCGGCGCGAGCGGCGCGCGTCTGATGACGACCCTGATCCATCACATGCGCAACAACGGCATCCGGTACGGGCTGCAGTCGATGTGCGAGGCCGGCGGGCAGGCGAACGCCACGATCCTGGAGCTGCTGTCGTGACGACGGGCCGCACACTTCTTGCCATCGCCACGACGGCGATCACGACCCTGATCGTCACGATGTCGTCGGCTTCGGCGACGACTCTTCCCCCACTCCCCCTTCCCCCGCTCCCCGACACGTCGCTCACCCAGAGCGACTTCTACGTGCCGCCGTCTCCGCTGCCGCACGGCCGGCCGGGAGACCTCCTGAAGGCCGAGCCGATCACGTCGGCTCTGTATCCCGAGGCTCGTGCCACACGGATCATGTATCTATCTCGATCAGCGCGCGGGGCAGCCGTCGCGGTCACCGGCGTGCTGCTCACTCCTCTGCTCCAGGGGCCCGGCGAGAACAACCCGCTGATCGTTCATGCCCCCGGGACGCGCGGGCTGGGCGACCATTGCGCGCCCTCCAAGCAGGTAGCCCTGGCGACGCTCAATGCGACGAGCGCGGACTACGCGACTCTGGAGCACCATCGGTTCCTGAGCAAGGGAGTGTCAGTGGTGATCACTGACTACCTGGGCCAGGGCACACCCGGTCTTCCGGAGTACTTGGTCGGATCGTCGGAGGGCCGGAACACCCTGGACGCACTACGCGCGGCTCAGCAGGTCGAGAACACCGGCCTGTCGGAGCAGTCGCCCGTGGGCATCAGCGGCTACTCGCAAGGCGGACAAGCTGCCGCCTGGGCAGCCGAGCTTCAGCCCAGGTACGCCCCAGAACTGAACCTGCGCGGAGTCCTTGCCGGAGGCGTTCCAACCGACATGTGGGCCGAGGTCAACCATCTCAGCGGCAACCCGGTCGGCTCCGGCTTCGCGATCGCAACACTCGTCGGCTTGGACACGGCCTACCCCGACCTCGCTCTGGCATCCCGGCTCACGGCGGACGGAAGTGCCGCGGTGGGCAAGGTCAAGGAGTCCTGCTTCGCCGAGGAAGCGGCAGCCTTTGGCACGATGTCGATCAGTGATATCACCAGACCCGACGTGCTGGCCGACTCCTCCTGGCACCGGGCCTATGACCGGTCGCTTCTGGGCACGCGAAAGCCTGGCAGCGCCGCGTACGTCTACCACACCACGTCCGACACAGTCGTGCCGTTCAGCCATGGCCAGCAGCTCTACGCCGGCTGGTGCGCCGCCGGCGCCGACGTCACGTTCGAGAAGATCGTCGGCCTCGAGCATGTGGCCGGCGCTGCTCTGACCAGCCCTGCCGGCATCGCGTGGCTCACCGATCGACTCCATGGAGAGCCGGTCGAGACGGGCTGCCGAGTTAGCTCGACGCCCTGACCAGAACTAGGAGTGGATGACGTCGTCGCGGTCGACAAAGGGACGCCACGCACACCAACCAACGAGCTACATGGTCGTCAGCGGGCAGCGAGGAAAACTGCTCCGTGCTGCCCGCTGAAGACTGGTGGTGCGCCTTGCCCCATGACCCGCGGGATCCTTCAAGCTCCGTTGAGCGCTTCGCTCAGCAGGGTGATCTGGGCCTGGACGAAGGCCGGGAGACAACAGCTCCGCGCTTCGCGGGAGTCGAAGTTGTGGTACGCCCCCGAGACCGCGTGCAGGTGCTCGGCTGACGTAACGGCACAATGGCGGCGTGAGCCACGACTACCTGCCCCCTGAGGCCCTCGAACGTCCGGCTGGTCGGCGCAAGGTCGATGAGCAGCGTCGTCTCGACCTTCTGGAGCAGATCGAGGCGATCCTGCTCGAGGAGGGCTTCGCCAAGCTCAGCATGGACGAGTTGGCCACGCGGCTGCGTTGCTCCAAGTCGACTCTGTACGGCGTCGGTGGATCGAAGAACGACCTCGTCTCGTTGGTGGTCAAGCGGTTCTTCGAGTCCGCTACGGCGCGTATCGAGGAGGAGACCGCGGCCGAGAGCGACCACCGCGGCAAGATCAAGGTCTACCTCCACGGCGTCGGCCGGGAGATGGGGCGGCACTCGGCCGACTTCTACGACGACTTGATCACCTACCGTGCCGCGGCCGACATCTACGCCCTGAACTCCGCTGCCGCCGCCCGTCGAGTGCACGAGATCATCGAGGACGGCGTGGGCGCCGGCCAGTTCCGCGCCGTCGACGCAGCCCTGGCCTCCGAGCTCGTGGTGCTCGCGATCGACGGCGTCCGCTCGGGGCGTCTGCTGCGACGGACCGGACTGACCGCCGGCCAAGCGTTCGCCGAGATCGGCGACATCTTGCTGGACGGGCTGCAGTACCAGTCGGAGTAGCCCAGCCCTGTACGCCTGCTCCCGGGCAGGCGTACAGGGACCGTGCTCAGCGCTCGATGACCGGCAGCACAAGCCGGCTGGGCCGTGCGCCACCGTGGTGAACGGTGTTGTCCGCGACGACCATGTCCTCCAGAGCCTCCGAGGAGATCACCCCTCCGGTGTTGGAGTTGCGGTCGTAGTGGGGGAAGTTGCTGCTGGAGATGTCCAGGCGGATCCGGTGGCCGGGCAGGAACACGTTGGAGGTCACCGACATCTGGACGGTGGCCTCATAGACCTCGCCGGGCACCATCAGCTCCGGCTGGGAGAGGCTGTTGCGGTAGCGCAACCGCAAGATGCCGTCACACAGGTTGATGGCACGGCCGTCGGGGAAGACGTCGACCAGCTTGGCGGTGACGTCGGTGTCCACCGCGGTCGAGGACACGAACACCTTGAGCTGGACGAACCCGGTGACCTCGACCGGCTCGGTCAGGACGGGGCCGGTGTAGCACAGGACGTCGTCGCGACCGTCGACCGCGCTCTGGTCGACCGGGCCGACGAACCCCGGCATGGAGGGCAGCAGGGCGCCGCCCGCGGTGGGGACCGGGTCGCGCGGGTCGTACCGGAATCCGTCGCGTGCCTCGGCCGACGCCGCGTCGAGCTCGAGGGTGCCGTCGCCGTCGCGGGTGTTGGCCGAGCCGCCACTGGCCAGGTGGTAGTCGGTGTAGCGGGTGTCGGGCAGAGGCCAGTCGGCTTCGTCGCGCCACTGATCGATTCCCATGACGAAGATCCGCACCCGCGGAGCCGGAGCTGCTGGCGCCTTGCCCTTGAGGTGCTGGTCGAAGAACTCGACGTGCGATGGGGTGACGTCGGCCGCAGCCTGGATACCGAAGTATCGGTCGGCGTACTGCCCGGTCAGGTTCATGTGGTCCCACGGGCCGATCACCAGGCGGGATCCGTCCCGAGCCAGGTCAGAGCCGCCCTGGGTCCGGACCCGGACGAAGTCGGCGACCTGCTCGTGGACCTTCAGGTCATACCACCCTGTGCTGGCGAGCACCGGGACGGTGACCGACGACATCGACTGCGACCAGTCCTGGGCCTGCCAGTAGTCGTCGAAGTCGGGGTGGGCGAGCCAGTCGTCGAACCAGCGGCCCTTGCCGTGCACCGGCAGGTCAGCGACAGGAGTGGCGTCGTTGAGAGCCAGCGGATCCATCAACGCCGCGCCGAGCCGCACCAGCGTTGAGGAGTCCGACGTCTCACCGGTTTGCAAGGCCCGCTGCTCCTCCGCGGCGTACATCATGGCGTTCCAGAGGGTCACCAGGCTCAGGCACAGGGCGCCGCCCTGGGAGTACCACAGTCCCGAGTGCCAGTTCGCGGAGGCCATCGTGGGAGCGATGGCCCGCAGACCCTCGGTGCCGGAGGTGGCCAGCGCCCATTGGGTCATGCCCATGTAGGAGCCGCTGTAGCTGCCGACGGTCCCGTCGCTCCAGTCCTGATCGAGGATCCAGGCAACCGTGTCCTGACCGTCCTCGACCTCGTTCACCTTGGGGGCGAACGACCCCTCCGATGCGTAGGTGCCTCGAGCGTCCTGCCAGACCACCGCGTAGCCGGCGTTCAAGAAGGCGATCACGGCGGGCTGCGCTGTGCCGGGTCCGCCGCCAAAGGCGGTGGATTCCTTGTTGTAGGGCGTACGCACCAGGAGGGTGGGTGCCTGCCCCTCCAACGGCCGCCAGACATCGGCATACAGGGTCACTGCATCCCGGGTCTTCATGGGGACGTTGCGCTCGTAGACATGCTTCATCGGTGTCTCCTGGTTGTGTGGGTGGCCTCTGTCGGGGTTCGGTGGTCGTTCATCGGATCGAGGACCCGATCCCGATGCCGCCGTCGACATCGAGCACGATGCCGGTGATGTAACGGGCCTCCGGAGATCCCAGGAAGGCAGCGGCGGCGGCGATGTCCTCGGGTTCTCCGGGGTGCTTGAGAGGGACCTTGCCGATCAGCAGCTCGCGTGCGGGGCCGTTCATCGAGGCGAGCATCGGGGTCTGGATCAGGCCGGGTGCGATCGCGTTGGCGGTGATCCCGTGCCGGGCACCCTCGAGGGCGATCGTGCGGGTGAGACCGACGATGCCGGCCTTGGCCGCGACGTAGTTGGCTTGGCCGAAGTTGCCGCGCCAGCTCATCGAGGAGAAGGAGATGATCCGGCCGTAGCTGCGGCTCTTCATGTGCGGCATAGCCGCCTGGATGCAGTGGAAGGAGCCTGTCAGGCTCACGTCGATGACGGCGTGCCAGTCCTCGACGGAGATCTTCTCGACGCGGTTGTCGCGGATGATCCCGGCGTTGTTGACCAGGACATCGACGCGCCCGTCGCTCTCGGCGACGCCGTCGATCCAGGCGGTGACGGCGGTGGGATCGGTGACATCGACGAGGTGCGGCACCGGTGGGATCGGCGCTTCCGCCGCGACCTTCCCTGCTGCCTCCTCGACGGCGTCCGCATTGACGTCGGCGAGATGGACCCGGGCGCCTTCGGCGGCGAATCGATGGACCATCGCCAGGCCGAGCCCCTGGGCTCCGCCGGTGACGAGGATGGTCTGATCCCTGAATCGGCCGGATCGGTCAGGCAAGGGTGCGCTCCTTCTGAGAGCTCGACCGCGGTGTGGAGCGGCCGAGAAAACGGATGAGATCGGTGGCCACATCAGAGCCGGCCCAGTGCTCCTCGAACATGTCGAGCTCCCGCGACAGCGCCTCGGCCGTCGCGACAGGGTCGTTCACGATGAGCCGCTTGTAACGCTGCTGGGCACCGGCGGGCCGGCTCGTCAGGACGGTGGCCATGGTGCGGGCGGTGTCGAGCAGTGCCTCGGGGGCGACCACCTCGTGCAGCCACCCGGTCTTTCGGGCGAGGTCTTCTGCGGGCGCGAGCTCGCCGGTCAGAGCCAGCCAGGCGGCCATGCCGGCGCCGAGCTTCGGGGGCATCCGTACGCTCGCTCCTCCCCCGGCGATCAGGTTGTTCTTCACATGCCCGTCGCCGATCCGAGTCCCGGTGGCGGCGATGACCAGGTCGCAGGCCAGAGCGATCTCGAGACCACCCGCCACTGCGAACCCGTGGAGCGCGGCGACGAACACGATCGGGCTGGCCTCCATCGCGAGCGTGAGGTCACAGATGTCACGCAGGTGCGGGCGGGGCGAGTCTCCGCTCCGGGCACATTCGAGCAGGTACGCCAGGTCGGCTCCGGCGCAGAAGCCGGCCCCGGCCCCGGTGAGGATCACGACCCGGACGCCGTCGCTCTCGGCCTGGGAGACCTGCCCGGCCAGGGCACTGACCAGCGACGGGTCCAGCGCGTTGCGGGATTCGGGCCGGTTCAACGTCCAGGTCTCGACGCCACCGCTGCGACTCGTGATGAGGACCTCGCTCACATGCCGCCTCCGACCCCGGCGAGCTGCTTGCGCAGCACCGCGCGTTGTACCTTGCCGCTCGGTGTCTTGGGCAGCTCGGTCACGAACTCGATCTGGCGGGGGTAGGCGTGGGCGGCGTACTCCTTCTTCACCCAGTCCTGCAGCTCCTTCACCAAGACCTCACTGCCCCCGAACCCCGGGGTCAGGACGACGAACGCCTGGATGATCTCGCCCCGCATCTCATCCGGCGCGGCCACGACCGCGCACTCGGCCACAGCAGGATGCGTGCCCAGCGCACTCTCGACGTCGAACGGGCCGATCCGGTAGCCGGCCATCAGGATCACGTCATCGTCACGGGAGGAGAAGTGGATCAGACCGTCGCGGTCGATCGTGATCAGGTCACCGCTGAGGTAGAACTCACCATCGGCACTGAACCGGTCACCGCGGTGGCCACGGTCGGGGCCGTATCCGGTGAAGGTGAAGAACGCACTCTCCGCGATACGCACCGCGAGCCGCCCGACCTCGCCGGGCTCGGCCGGCACGTCCTCATCCAGCCTGAGCGCGGTCAGGGACCACCCGGGGAAGTTGCGACCCATTGCGGCCGGCTGGACCTGGGTAGCCGCGTGGGGATGGTGAGCGAAACCGGCGGGCATGCCCAGCTCGGTCTGGCCGAAGTGGTCGTGGATCTCCAGGCCCCACTGCTGCTGCGCCCAGGCGAACACATCGGGCGTAAGCGGCTCACCCGCGCTCGAGAGGCGCCTCAACGCCGGCAGCTCCGCCCGCGTCTTCGCCCCCCGCAGACCCCGAAAGATCGTAGGCGCCGCCGCCAGATCGGTGACCTCGTACCTCTCCAGGATCCGCCAGCTGGTCTCGGCGTCGAACTTCGCCGTGCTCACGATGTTCGGGACGCCCGTGACCAGCGGTGCGATCACCCCGGCGTACAGACCGTAGGCCCAACCCGGGTCCGCAGCGTTCCAGTAGACCGAGTTGTCATCGACCCCGAGACCGATCTCGAGATAGGCCTGCCACCCCGCCACATAGGCCAGCGGGTGGACGACCGTTTTGGGCTTGCCCGTCGTGCCCGAGGTGAACATGTGGGTCAGCTCCACCTCGGGCCCGGTCTGCGCCGACTCGTCCCACAGCGACGCGGCGGCCGTGACGGTCGCCAGGTTGATGCCACCGACAGGAGGCTCGACACCGACGTCGAGCCCGGCCACCAGCCGGACACGGTCCTCGGGCAGCTTGCCGAACTGGTCACCGTCGGTGACCACCACGCGTACGCCGCCCTGGTCCAGGCGGTCGGTGACCGCTGCTTCCGCGAACGCCGTGAACAACGGCATGTAGACCGCGCCCAGACGCCAGATACCCAGGATCACCGCGGGCAGGTCGACGTCCTTGCCCATCAGCGTCGCCACCCGATCACCAGCACCCACACCATGCTCGCTCAGCACCGACGCGATCCGCCGCGACCGGTCGGCGAGCTCGCCATAAGTCAACGACACCTCCGCCAGCTCCGCATCGATGAACCTGAACGCGACCCCATCGCACGGATGACGATCACACATCAGCTCGGGCACGCTCGCGGTCGGCGAGGCGAACTCCCGAAGAATCTCTCCGACCCGGTCATCAAGCTTCTCGGTCACGACTACTCCTAGGAACGGCAACGCCCGTATCTCGCCGACCACAGCTCGACGCGGGTACAAATTAAGGAACGTTTGTACCGTGACAGTAGTCACAGCGAGCCACTTGCACAAGGGGTACGCAGCAGCAAGTCTGGGTACCCCTCGGATCGGAATAGTTATGCTCCCGCTCGCTGCGCCTCCGGAAACTGCGGGTAGGGCGGCTTGTCGATGCCCAGCGTTCCGGTGCAGGCCAGGGCCGGGCTTGCAAGAAGACGCCGACGCGATGGGTCTTCTGCTTCAGCGCATGGCTCATGGCACTGGCATGGCCGCCCTTCTTGTAGGCGAAGTCCCAGGCCGCGATCAGCGTCGTCGGCCCACCCGACCCTGCCTTCGCCAGGGCAAGGCATGCGGCAAGATCGTGATCACCCGATAAGCACGCCAAACACTACTGTCCGGTTACTGTCCGGACGACAGCCACCGGCGGTCGTTGACAGCCACCACCAAATCCTGCGTTTTCGCAGGTCGACTGCACATGCCGTCAACGACCACCGATGACTGTCCCCACGGGAATGCATCCCGGCTTACAGGCCAGCCCGTTCGCACTCACCGGCTCCACCTCGCCGGCGCACCGGTCACTGCCGGGCCACGGCGTCGAGCACCTTGTCGATCGGCGGATAGTCTCCGATGCGGTTGCCGATGTAGCTCCACTGCAGCCGGCCGTCGCGGTCGAGGATCACGACTCCGGGGCTGCGCACCGTGTCGCGAGTGATCGCCTGCGGCTTGAACCCGTGCCGCAACGAGCGCACATAGGCGGCCGCGCCACGCGGGTCCGCCATCCGCCAGCCCAGCGGCTTGACCGCGTCGACGTGTTCACGGAATCGCTGCTCGGGGTCGAGCAGCAGCGGCATGCGTACGCCTCGCTCCTCCTGCAGCCACGTGGCCTGGTAGTCGGCAGAACCGCCGATGGCCAGAGCACCGAGGTTCTCCGTGGCGGCGGCCCGGTCGAGCTCGACCAGCCACTCCTGGCACGGCAGACAGCCGAAGTAGCGGACGAGCTGCACCACCGTCACCGGCGCGGCGAGGTGGTCGCCCAGCGTCGCGGGCTCACCCGCCGGCGTACGCAGCTCCAGGTCCAATGGCACCGAGGACACGGCTTCGATCACGTCCATACTCCTTCATCTGGGATTCGGGGAGGCTCCGCCCCTCGTACGAGGCGACTCTGCGCCCGTGCGCTCAGCATGGTCCGGCGAAAGGCGGGGCGTCGGTAAGCGCGCTCACAGACAGGCCCCTACGCCGCCGTGAGACTGGCTGTCATCACCACAACAGCGGCACAAGAACGAGGCGCCGGCTACCTCCCCGAGGGGCCCGGCCCGCCGCACCAGGTGAACCAAGCTCGAAAGGCTGGCACGATGACTCGCGACCCTGCTTCCTGTCTCAGCTTCACCAATCCGGCAGATCTGGCGGGCGGCGCCAGACCCTGGTCGCCGGGGCGACGAGAGGAAGACGTGGACATCCAGCACGCGGTCGACAACCCGAATCGGCTCTGGTGCATGACCGAGGTCGACATCTTTCGCGACATCGACGCCGCAGAGATGGACGCCATGGCGCAGGCCGCGCCGAGGAAGGAGTTCAAACGGGGCTCGCTCGTCTACTCACCTCATCAACGGGTCGAGACGCTCTTCATCCTCAAGCAGGGTCGGATCAGGATCTTCAGGGTCTCTCCCGATGGCCGCACGCTCACGACCGCCATCGTGGAGCCAGGCACCATCTTCGGAGAGATGGTCATCGTCGGACAGCAGATGCACGACAGCTTCGCGGAGGCGATGGAAGACGTCGTGGTCTGCGTCATGACGAAGGCCGACGTACAGACCCTCCTTCTCGGCGACCAGCGCATCGCCGCCCGCATCTCCGAGACTCTCGGCCGCCGACTGGGCGCCCTCGAGCAGCGGCTCTCCGACGCGGTCTTCAAGTCCGTTCCACAACGCCTCGCCACGACATTGCTCACCCTGTCCGAGGGACAACCCGCACCCCTCGGCCGAGGGCAGCATGTGAACCTCACCCACGAGCAGTTGGCCGCCTTGGCTGCCACCTCCCGCGAGACGACCACCAAAGTCCTCGGCGAGTTCGCCGACCTCGGGGTGATCTCCCTCGGCCGCGGCCGGATCGCCGTGATCGACCGCCAGCGCCTCGAGGCCATCCGTGGCGATTGACGACCGCCAGCGCCTCGAGGCCATCCGTGGCGATTGACGACCACCGAGCGCCGGCAGGCGCATCGGCCGGGATCCACTACCGTTGGCTGAGCACAGCGATCGTACGGTGTGGCCCAGCGCCGGCGAAGGCGTTGGTCACCTTCCGCCGCCGACGGGGAGGGCTTCGAGCACCACACCCGGTGCCTGGCGGCGTACGGAGTCGGCCTTCCACTTGTCGGGGAAGAGGGCGAGGACGGTGCCGTCGGAGCGGGTCATCACCTCGACGCCGCTGAAGCCGCTGATGGTGCCGGCGTGCTCGGGGGTGGTGTGCAGTGCGAGCGAGTAGGCGAGATTGTCCATCCGGATCGGAGCATGGAACTCGGTCTCCATCCGGGCGGCGACGACCTCGAACTGCATCGGCCCGACCGCGGCGAGCACCGGCGCCTGGTCGCCGCGCAGGTCGGAGCGCAGCACCTGGACGACGCCTTCCTGGTCGAGCTGCTCGATTCCGCGCCGGAATCGCTTGTAGCGGCCGGCGTCGATGACGCGAGCACTGACGAAGTGCTCCGGAGCGAAGCTCTCGATCTCCGGGAACTCCGCGGGCGCACCGTCGTAGATGGTGTCGCCCACGCGCAGCGCGTTGGCGTTGACCAGCCCGACGATGTCGCCGGGCGAGGCGGTCTCGACCGAGGAGCGTTCCTTGCCGAAGACGGTGTGGGCGTACTTCGTGGCGAACGGCTTCCCGGTGGCCGCGTGGGTGACCACCATGCCGCGCTCGAAGACGCCCGAGCAGACGCGCGCGTAGGCCAGCCGGTCGCGATGGTTGGCATCCATGCCGGCCTGCACCTTGAAGACGTACGCAGAGAAGTCCGCGTCCACCTCGCGTTCCCCGCCTGCGGCCAGCGGGGTCGGGCCGGGGGCCGGAGCGAGCTCGAGGAGGGTGTCGAGGAGCTGGGCGACGCCGAAGTTGAGCAGGGCCGAGGCGAACAGCACCGGGGTGGTCTTACCTGCCAGGAAGGTGGACTGGTCGTGGTCGCCGCCGTCGGCGGTGAGCAGCTCGGCCTCCTCGCTGGCCCGCTCCCAGTCCTCACCGGCCGCCTCGAGCGCCGCCTCGGCGGTGAGGTGCTCCTCCGGTGCCCGAGTGGCTCCGCCCGCGGTGCGGGTGTAGCGGACGAATCCGCCCGTACGCCGGTCCAGGACTCCGTGGAAGTCGCCGGGGACGCCGACCGGCCAGGTCAGCGGAGTGGGCCGGAGCCCGATCTGCGACTCGATCTCGTCCATCAGCTCGAGAGCGTCGCGCCCCGGCCGGTCCCACTTGTTGATCACGGTGATCACCGGGAGGCCGCGGCGAGCGCAGACCCGGAACAACTTCAGCGTCTGCGGCTCCAGGCCCTTGGCGGCGTCGACGAGCATGACCGCGGAGTCGACCGCGGACAGCACTCGGTAGGTGTCCTCGGAGAAGTCGGCGTGGCCCGGGGTGTCGACCAGGTTGACCACATGGTCGCGATAGGCGAACTGCAGAGCCGTCGAGCTGATCGAGATGCCACGGGAGCGTTCCATCGCCATCCAGTCCGAGACGGTCCCCTTGCGGCCGGCCTTTCCGTGGACCGCGCCGGCCTCGGCGATCACCTGCGCATGCAGAACCAGGGCCTCGGTCAGGGTCGACTTTCCGGCGTCCGGGTGGCTGATGACGGCGAAGGTACGTCGGGGGCGGCGGTCGAGGTCAGACATCGGTCATAATTCTACCGTCGCGTGAGGGTATGGCTGGCATCGCGCCGGGCTCGGACCTCCTGGTCACCGCGGGTCCGGCACAGCCAGCCATCCCCCACCTCGGGAAGGTATCTCGGTGCCCCCATCCCGCCTCGCGGCCGAGCCCACCAGCGGCACACGAAGCAACCAGGTCCGGATACTCGTCCTCGCCTCGATCGCCTTCGCCGCATCGGCACCGGGTCAGTCGTTCCTCATCTCGGTCTTCGTCGACGAGTTCCTGGCCGGCACCGGGCTCTCGCGAACGGCCTTCTCCGTCCTGTACGCCGCCGGCACGATCGTGTCAGCGGTGACGATGACGATCCTGAGGCGGATCATCGATCGCTGCGGACTGCGCACCGCCTGGGCCGCCGTCGGCGTTGCCCTGGTCGTCGCATGCCTGATGGCGAGCTTCGCCAGCGGAGCGATTCTCGCCTTCGTGGCGCTCGCGCTGCTGCGTACGTCGGGTCAGGGAGCGTTTCCGCTGGTCAAGACGTTGGTGGTCTTGGCATCGGCGCGAGCAACGTCGTCAACGGCACGGTCTGGGCGCGTACGTTCGGAACGGCGAGACTGGGGCAGATCCAGGGCATGGCGATGTCGGCGACCATCACCGCTGCCGCGCTGGCGCCGCTGGTGCCGGCGATCGCGTTGTCCCTCACCGGTTCCTACGAGTTCGGCCTGGTGACCTTGGCCGTGGTGGCCGCGGTGGCGCTTTTGCTGAGCTTCCGGTCAGGCGTGCGCGAGTAGGGATCAACGGGCCAGGGCGGAGGCATCATCATCGGCCCTGTCGGGAAGGTGGGCGACGCGAGTGACCGTCACCAGGATCGTGATCAGCGCAGCCAGGCCGGCCGCGGCGGTGAACCCGGTCGCATAGGTCGTCGCGGCGATGAGTGGCCCGGCGAACAGTGGCGAGAGGAACTGCCCTGCGAACATCGCCGTGCCTTGGAGCGAGGTCGCCCGACCACGCTGGTCGGCAGGGACCTGTTCGGCAACGAGCAGCGTGAGCGTCGACATGGCCAGCCCGTTTCCAGCGCCGAGGAGAACAGGCGCGAGAAGCAGCGGGACGGGATGATCGATGAAGGCGTAGGCGAGCAGGCCCACGGTCCATCCCGCGCTGGCGATGCGCATGATCCAGGCATCGTCGAGCCGGGCGCGGATTCGGTCGTAGAAGAGGCCGAGCACGCTCGCGGCGACGGCGCCGAGCGTGACGGCGTAGATCGCGGTCACGAAGGTCGAGGTGATCCCGATCTGCTCGAGGCGCTTGGGGAGAAAGACTGCCGGGACGTACAGCATCAGCCCGCTGGCGAGGATGATCGCGAGGATGCCGATCAGCCGGGGATGGGAGACGAGCGTGCGGAAGGCGCCGCCCGTGGTGGTTCCGCCTGGGGATGTCGTGGATGGAACCGTGGCCAGCACGGCCAGGCCGAGGGGGATCCCCACGAGGTAGACAGAGAAGGAGACGTGCCAGGAGATCTCTCCGAGTGCCCCGGCCAACAGGGGCCAGAGCAGGCCGCCGACGGTGATCGCGGTGGTGCGCCAGCCCATCATCCGGTCGCGTTCGGGCCCGGGGGCATAGAGCGCGAGCAGGGCCACCGTGGTGCCGGTGAAGACGATCGCGGCACCCAGGCCGAGCACGGCCCGGCTCGCGATGAGCAACGGGTAGCCGTCGACGAAGATCCCGGCGCCGCCACCAAGGCCGTACAGCACCAGCCCCACGGCGAGCGGGACGCGTACGCCGTAGCGGTCGATCATCCGCCCGACGAGTGGGCTGGCGACAGCGATCGTCAGCCCGTGCGTGGTGATGATGAACCCGGCCGCAGTGCCGGAGACACCCAAGTCGTTCTGGATCACCGCGAGGACCGGCGCGACCGTCGCGCCGGCCATCACGCCGAGCGTCGAGGCGAGAAGGAGAGTGAAAAGCGCCGACGCTCGTCGCTCCGAGAATGTGCCTGTCATGCGCATAAGCTTAGGATCGGCGTACGCTGCTGACAAGCAGTTACCGGTGACGCGCATCCGGGCTAGGCTTGCGACATGTCCGACCCGACGCCGACCGCTCCAGAGCGCGCCCTCCCACTGCGCGAGCGCAAGAAGCTGCAGGTCCGTCGCAATCTCGTCGAGACCGCACTGAGGTTGTTCCGCGCGGACGGGTTCCATCAGACGACCCTGGAGAAGCTGGTCGACGAGGCGGAGGTGTCCACGCGTACGTTCTTCCGCTACTTCGAGTCCAAGGAGTCGGTCGCCATGGCGGCCGAGGATGAACTGTGGGAAGCGTTCCTGGCCAGGGTCGTCTCTGAAGAGCTCGAGGGCCCGGTCCTCGAGTGGCTCCGCACTGCGATGCTGACAGCCCTGGAGAGGATGGATGATGGCTGGGAGCGGCGCTTCCTCGCCACCCGCGGCCTGGCAGCCCGGACGCCGGAGCTGCGCGCCTACTCCGCCCTGCAGACGACCAAGGTTCAGCAGCAGCTCGCCGATGAGCTCGAGGATGCCTTCGACATCGACCACGCCAATCAGTTAGAGCTCCGACTGGCCTGCGAGTTCGCGCTCTCCGCGTGGCGCTGCGGCGCCAAGAACTGGGTGCGCGAGGAACGTCATCAACCCGAGGTGGGGCCTCGCGCCGAGCTGATCGAGCGCCTCCGCGAGGCGTTCGACGCCATCCCCAGAGCGATCACCTACGCCGCTCGCTGACCACGGAGAGAAACATCCCGCACCAACTCTACCCTGACGTAACAGCAGAGTTGGGCATGGCCTTGTGACGCTCGACCTCCGTATTGAGCTCGGCGGCGAACTCCTCAGCAATCGTCAGCTGCCGACGCACATCCTCAACCCTGGCCATGGCGGCCTCATGGAACATCTCAAGCCGGCCGACGAGATCAACACGGGCATCGGCGGCAGGCCCGGCCTCGATGGCGTCGAGCACGCCGAGAAGGTCTTTGGACTCCTCCAGGCTGAACTCCAGCGGCTTCATCCGCTTGATGAGCTGCAGCCGGGCGACATTCTCCTCGGCGTACAGCCGGAAACCGCCGGCCGAGCGGGCAGTCGGGACGACCAGCCCCATCTCCTCGTAGTAGCGGATCGTCCTGAGGCTCAAGCCCGTCTGCTCGGCAACCTCGCCGATCTGCATGTGCCGCTGCGTCATGGACCGTCCCTACCTGGTTGACCGTATCGACCGAGTCTATCCGGGGTGCACCTGGAGCCCCGCACGGTCGAGATCAGAGCGAGTTCTCGGCGAGAGCTCTACGCGAATTCCGTCCCTAATCTAACGTAAGGGTAGAGTCCGGATCGGCTCGGCCGCGTTACGCACGCGCCGGGCCGAAACCTGCCGACGTGCTTCCGCTCGACCGCGACGATGCGTGCCATGAGCGATTGTCCACTCTCAGATCCCCGGACGGAGATCCCTCTTGCGTCATCCTGCCCAGCCCGCGCCTGCCCATAACGAGGACAGCGTGGTTGCCGCTCTTCGCTCCCCGCGGATCCTTCGCCGTGAGGTCCTCGCCGGTCTCGTCGTTGCGCTGGCACTGATCCCGGAGGCCATCTCCTTCTCGATCCTGGCGGGCGTGGATCCTCGGGTCGGGCTCTTCGCCTCGTTCACGATGGCGGTCTCGATCGCCTTCCTCGGTGGTCGGCCCGCCATGATCACCGGCGCCACCGGGGCGATCGCCCTGGTGATCGCCCCGGTCGCCGCGGAGTATGGGCTGGACTACCTGCTCGCCACGGTCATCCTCGGTGGCGTGTTCCAGGTCGTCTTCGGCCTGCTTGGCACGGCACAGCTGATGCGGCTGCTGCCGCGCTCGGTGATGGTCGGCTTCGTCAACGCACTGGCGATCTTGATCTTCATCGCCCAGCTTCCCCAGCTCGGGCTGGACACCCACGGCGGCCTGCACATCGTCGGGGTGCCGTGGATGGTCTTCCCGCTGGTCGCGCTCGGCATCGTCATCCTGGTCTTCCTGCCCAGGCTGACCACCGTCGTCCCGGCACCGCTTGTGGTGATCGTCATCATCACCGCACTTGTGCTGGCAGGTGGCATCGATGTCCCGAACGTATCCGGCGAGGGTGAGCTTCCGCGCAGCCTGCCGTCGATGCTCATCCCTGATGTCCCCTTCACTCTCGAGACTCTCCAGATCATCGCGCCCTACGCCTTCGCGATGGCGATGGTCGGCCTGCTCGAGTCCCTGATGACAGCCAAGCTCGTCGACGACATCACCGACACCCACTCCAACAAGTCCCGCGAGTCCTGGGGCCAGGGCGCCGCCAATGTCATCACCGGCTTCTTCGGCGGCATGGGTGGCTGCGCGATGATCGGCCAGACCATCATCAATGTGAAGGGCTCTGGCGCCCGCACCAGAATCTCGACGTTCCTGGCCGGAGTCTTCCTGTTGATCCTCGTCGTCGGATTCGGCGACATCGTCGGGAAGATCCCGATGGCTGCCTTGGTGGCCGTGATGATCATCGTCTCGGTGGGCACCTTCGACTGGCACAGCATCTCCCCCGCGAACCTCAAGCGGATGCCGAAATCCGAGACCCTCGTCATGCTCACCACGGTCGTCTTCGTGGTGGTCACCCACAACCTCGCCATCGGCGTCGTGGCCGGAGTCATCCTGGCCTTCATGCTCTTCGCACGCCGCATCTACCACCTCGTCGGGGTCGACCGCGAGCTGATCGAGGAGGCCGACGGCACCGCGTACGCGCGGTACACAGTGACGGGCGAGCTCTTCTTCGCCTCGAGCAACGATCTGGTCTACCAGTTCAACTACGTCGAGGACCCCGAGCGCGTGGTCATCGACCTGAGCCAGTCCCACGTGTGGGATGCCTCGACGGTGGCCGCCCTCGACGGCATCGAGACCAAGTACAACCGCAAGGACAAGTCGGTCCAGATCGTCGGACTCAACGAGGCCAGCAGCCACATGCACGAGCGTCTCACCGGGCAGCTGCCTTCGCACTGAGCACGACCTCTGCATCGGTCGGGCAGCCCCGCATGACCGTCTAGAGACAGACCGCGTCAGCTCGTCGAGCAACGGCCGGGACCACCGTGACGACGCTGTGGGCGTGGTCCAGGAGATGGCGCGCCACGCCACCACTGGATCCACCGACCACAGCCATGTGCATGGTCTGTGCCTGCTCGGCGAGCTCGCGCGCGAGGCTGCCGGCCGTGATCCGCATCTGCGGGTGCAGGTCCGGATGGCGTTCCCGCAGACCCGCCACGCACTCCGCGACCAGGCGCCGGTCGTCCTCGGGCGACTGCGGGCCGCGAGCCTGGTAACAGTAGAGCACCGTCACCGGCAGGCTTCGCTGGGCGGCATGGTCGAAGGCGAACTCCAAGGCAGGGATGGAGTCGCTGGTCCCGTCGATGCCGACGAGCACACCGCGTCCCACGCCACCGGCTCCGGGACACAGTGCGACGACCGGGCAGCGCGCGTCCTTAACCACCGACCTTCTGACCGACCCGAGGGTCCAACTGCCGAGCGGCCCTTGGCCGCGCGACCCGAGCACGAGCAGCGACGCGCAGCCGGACGCGTCGACGAGCGCGGTCGCCACGGATCCGACCCGCTGCGCCGCGGTCACCGCCGGACGTCGGCGCCCGGCGAACTCCCATGCCCTGGAGAGCTCGTCGAGGCAGCGCTCGGCGTAGCGTCCGGCGCTCGACAGCACGATCGTCCCGTGGGCCTGCTCCAGGCCCGAGGCCGCACCGGCCCGGAATCCGGGCGGAGTGTCCAGGCTCGAGACGGACACCACGTGGATCAGGTCGACGTCACGTCCGTCGCGATAAGCCTGCTCGACAGCCCACGACACGCTCGCGGCCGCGGCCGGCCAGTTCTCGACGCCGACCAGGACTGTGCCCTCCGTCGTGGTCATCAGACGTTCGCCGGCTGGCTACCCGCTGTGGCGAGGCCGCTGTCGGCCCCGGTGTCCCCCTCGAACGACGGAGACACGGTCGGGTCGATCTCGACCGGGCAGACGCTCTCCCGAAGAACTGCTCGGGAGGTGCCGCCCAAGTGCCTGAGACCGAGGAAGTGCCGGCCTCGGCCCAGGATCAGCAGCTCGGCCTTCCGGGACGCCTCGACCAGGGCGTACGCGGTCTGTGCCTGCACAGCCTCGACGACGGTCTCGACGCCGGCCGCGACAGCACCCGAGCCGGCGCGAGCGGTCTCGAGGACGGCGTCGAGCTCCCGCTCCGCCCGCTCGGTCCACAGGCGCTCGTCGACCCCGGCGGTGAGGTCCGGGTACGAACCGAAGGCGTGCCAGGCGTGCAGCAGGCGCAGCCGAGCTCCACGGGCGGCCGCGACCTCCAGCCCGCGGCGGACGAGGGCGGCCGAGGTCGAGGCGTCCATGACTCCGACGACGATCTCGCGGGTCACCTCGTCGCTCGGCCAGGCAGCGGGGACGACGACCACGGGGGCGGGCGAGTGGGCCGCCACCGGGGCGATGATGGAGGAGGTGATGATCCGGTCGAACAGCGAGCGCGGCTGATCTCCCAGCACGACCAACCGCGCCTTGGCGGCGTTCTCGACCAGCACCAACGCAGGGCGGCCGAGAAGCATGTAGGTGCTCACCACGGCGCCGCTGTCAGCGACAGCCTCCTCCGCCTCGTCGAGGATCGACCTGCCGAGCTTGCCCATCCTCGAGTCGGGGTCGGTCGGGGCGGGCGGCCAGGTCGGCAGCGCCGGCGCATACGGGTCGATCGCATAGATCAGGTGCAGCGCGACACCGAGTCGAGCCGCCTCTGCGGCGGCGTAGCGAGCGGCGGCGAGTCCGGCCTCGGTGCCGTCGACTCCTGCCAGGATGACATCTCTGTTCGTGTTCATGACTTCAGCGTCCGCCCGCAGGGTGGTCGCCCGAAAGGGACGGTCGGCCCGATCGAATGGACTTTGGTCAGCAACCAGGAGATGGCCCTCCACGCGATGGGGCCGACCTCATCGACTCCTGAGCACTCAGCTCAGGGGTACCGACCATTCCACCACGGTCCCCCGCGGCTCCGCGGGCTCCACGGTGCACCGTCCACCGTGACTCTCGGCGCGATGACGCATGTTCGCCAGCCCGCTCTCCAACGCATCAGCGGGGACCCCGACGCCGTCGTCGCGCACACGAAGCACGAGATCGAAATCTGCCGACAGCGACACCTCGAGCTCGCTCGCATGGGCGTGGCGGACGGTGTTCGAAAGCGCCTCGCCAAGGACAGCGAGGACGTCCTTGGTGACCTCGGGGGTGGCCCGCAGCCGGATCGGGCCGTCGAAGGCGAGCGTCGGTCGGAACTTCAGCGACTTCGCAGCCCGGTTCACCAAGTCGGTCACCTGGGACTGGATGTCGCCGCTGTGCTCCGGGGTGCCCAGCTCGAAGACCGTGCGCCGGATGTCGCGGATCGTGTCGTCGATGTCATCGATGGCCTGGTCGAGGCGGGCATGGAGCTTCGGGTTCTCCGCCAGGTTGAGAACGCCTTGAAGACGCAGGCCGATCACGAAGAGCCGCTGGATCACGATGTCATGCAGATCCCGGCCGATCCGGTCGCGGTCGCCGTAGACCGCCAGCCGCTGACGCTCCTCACGGTTCTGTGCGAGCCGGATCGCCAGCGCCACCTGCTCGGCAAACGCGTTGGCGACCGTCAGATCGACGTCTTGCGCCAGATCGGCATTCTCCCGCCGCCACGCCAGCGCAAGCACACCCACAGCGTTCATCTCCTCGGACGGATCAGTACGCCCCAACGGCACGAGCACACCGGGCCCGAGATCGCTCAGATCGATCACCGCAGCCGCACTACCCCCACCGGTCGCCGTCGCGATGTCCTCCACCATCATCGGTGCGCCGACACCGATCGCCTGGCCGGCGACCGACTCACGCATCGGGGCGTGCTTCAGCACGTCGATGTCGATGTCGGCCCCGGAGACCACCTCGACCCGCAGCCGCTCGGCAGTCGGCCCCGTCACGATCCAGGCGACGTCTGCACCCGCGATCTCACGAGCCCGATCGGCCACCAGCTGCAACGCGGTCGTACGGTCGATGTCGCCCATCAGCGCGCTGGTGATCTCGGCCCTAGCGTCGAGCCAACGTCCCCGTAGTGCCGCTTCCTCGGCCAGCAGCGCGTTCTCGATCGCGACGCCCGCAGCTGCGGCCAGAGCGACCACGATGTCCTCGTCCTGGTCGGTGAACTCCTCGCCGTCGATCTTCTCGGTGAGGTAGAGGTTGCCGAACACCTTCTCTCCGATGCGCACGGGCACGCCGAGGAAGGAGCCCATCGGCGGATGGTTCGCGGGAAACCCGTGGGAATCCTGGTGTGCGGTGATCTCAGGCAACCGGAGCGGCTCAGGGTGGTCGATCAACAGGCCGAGCACACCGTGGCCGCTGGGCAGATCGCCGATCAGTATCTGCTGCTCGGCGGTGAGCCCGTGGGTGACGAAGAGGCGCAGCCGGCGCTCGCCGGCGCCGGCAAGAACTCCGAGGGCGGCGTACTTCGCGCCGGCCAGCGCACCGGCCACCTTGACGATCCGATCCAACAGATCATCGATGGAGAGCCCCGCGCCCATCGTGACGATGGCGTCGAGCAGCAACCGCCACCGCACCTGCTCGTCTCGAGCGTCAGTGACCCTGTCCAGCACCTCGGTCAGCAGCTCATCAAACGGCGCGCCATGCACTGTCTCTTCGGCCGTGGAGCTCGACCCACGACGCTCACGGGGCGGTGTGCGTTCCACATCGACCCTCTTCATCGGATGAGTGGTACGCCCCCCAACGTATCAACCCTGCAAGGACTTGGTCACCAGAATCGCAGCTTGGGTCCTGCTCTCCAGCCCCAGCTTGGCCAGGAGCGACGAAACATAGTTCTTGACCGTCTTCTCCGCGAGGTGCATCTCCTGACCGATCTGTCGGTTCGTCAGGCCCTCGCCGATGAGCTCCAGGATCCGGCGCTCATGGTTGGTCAAGTGCTCGAACGCCGAGTTGGTCTTCGGGCCGGTGCGGATCCGCTCCAACACCTGCGCGGTCACCGCAGGATCCAGCATCGACCTGCCTGCCGCGACCTGACGAACGGTCTCGACGAGGTCGGCGCTGCGTACCTGCTTGAGGATGTAACCGGAGGCACCGGCCATTATCGCGGAGAACAACGCGTCGTCGTCGTCGAACGAGGTCAGGATGAGCGCGGCGATGCTCGGGTCGACCGAGCGGATGTCGCGACACACGTCGATGCCGGAACCGTCGGGGAGGCGGCCGTCAAGAATCGCGACGTCGGGCCGCAGCGCCGGGATCCGGCGCCGGGCCTCGTCCGCCAGCCCCGACTCGCCCACGACGACCATGTCGTCCTCGTCCTCGAGGAGGTCCTTGATCCCCCGACGGATCACCTCGTGGTCATCGAGCAGGAAGACCCGGATGGGCTCCGCGCCCTGGGGCGCTACTGATTCGGTCACCCTTTCAATCTACGACCGAGCACGGCGCCCGCCAATGCACGTCCGGCCCGCAACCCGAGGACCAAAGTCCCTCGACGCGTCCCCTGTCCACGCTCGAGGCAAGGGCGGTGCGCTGGGTTGGGCGACCAGGCAGAGTGGTTCCTAGCAACCGGCCTACTCAACCTGCCACCACAGCATCCAGGTCGCCCTGCGCGACCTAGGTGGTCTCGGCTGATCCGACAGGAGACGTGAGATGGACACGACCACCGCGATCGCCCGCTTCGACGAAGTCCGGGCCGACACCGAACGCCTCGCCGCACCTCTTTCCCCCGAGGACCAGACCGTCCAGTCGATGCCCGACGTGTCCCCGACGAAATGGCATCGCGCGCACGTGACCTGGTTCTTCGAGACGTTCGTGCTGGCCGAGAACGAGCCCGGCTTCACCCCGTTCCAGGACAGGTACTGGTTCCTGTTCAACAGCTACTACGAGCAGGTCGGGCCGAGGTACGCGCGGCCGATGCGTGGCGTGATCAGCCGCCCCGGCGCGTACGAGGTCGGCGACTACCGGCGCAACGTCGACGATCGGGTCAGGGATCTGCTCGACCGTGTGGACGAGGGCACCTTCGCCAAGCTCGCCCCGACCATCGAGCTCGGCTTCCACCACGAGCAGCAGCACCAGGAGCTGCTGCTGATGGACATCAAGCACGTGCTCTCGCTCAACCCGCTGGAGCCGGTGTACGCCGGGCGCCCGGTCGCGGGCGGCGGAATGGATCGGCTGGGGTGGGTCGACTTCGACGGCGGCCTGGTCGAGATCGGCTCCGAGGGCGGTGGGTTCTGCTTCGACAACGAGCTGCCGCGGCATCAGCAGTGGCTGGAGCCGTACCGGCTCGCCGACCGGTTGGTCACCAACGGCGAGTGGCTCGAGTTCATCGCCGACGGCGGCTACCGGCGCCCCGAGCTGTGGCTCTCGGACGGGTGGGCGCGGGTCAACACCGAGGGCTGGTACGCCCCCTTCTACTGGCGAGAGGCCGACGGCGAGTGGTTCGAGCACACCCTGCACGGCACGGTGCCGCTCGACCCCGGGCTGCCGGTCTGCCACCTGAGCCACTACGAAGCCGACGCGTATGCCACCTGGGCCGGCAAGCGCCTCCCGACCGAGGCCGAGTGGGAGCACGCTGCCCAGACCCATGAGGTGACCGGCAACCTCGCCGACCGGGACAGCTTCCACCCACGCGCGGCCGGCCCCGCGAGCGGCGGCCTGCGCCAGCTCTTCGGCGACTGCTGGGAGTGGACCTCCTCGGCCTACCTGCCCTACCCGGGGTTCCACCCCGCCGCAGGCGCGATCGGCGAGTACAACGGGAAGTTCATGTCGAGCCAGATGGTGCTCCGCGGCGGCTGCGCGCTCACCCCGCCGGGACACACCCGAGCCTCGTACCGCAACTTCTTCCCGCCCGGCGCGCGCTGGCCGGTCACCGGCCTCCGGCTCGCCGACGACGGGCGCCGTGCGTGACCTGGTCAGCGGCCATCCCATGTGCCCATCGCGGCATCCTCGGACCGCCCCGGACGCACGTCGACTGGGCCTGTGATCACGACGACTGCGCTGCTCCCCTGCAGGTCGGTCCATGGACCGTCGCGGTCAGCGGCACCATCGAGGAGTCGTGGACGCTCGTCCTCGACAGGGCTCAACAGCAGCGCCTGCCGGTCGGCTCTGCCGTGGTCCAGCTCGCCAACGAGATCGAGGTGGGTGGCTACTCGGTTCTCCTCAGCGACGGGGAGGACCTCGCCCTGCTGACCGGCGACGAGGGCAGCCATCTGGTCCAGCCCGGGGTTTGGGAGTACGTCGTCAGCGGCCGTCCGCTCGCTGGCTCTCCGTCCACCCCGATCCCGCCGCGCACCATCGGGGTCCTCAGCCCTTGCGGGCCGACCTGGTGGCGGCTCGACACACCGCAGCACAACCCGAAGGAGAACCCCGCGTGAACCTCGACGACGGCCAGACCAGCACCAGCACACCATCCCCGGGCAGTCTCACCACATTGTTGACCGCCGAGGACCTGCGACAGAGCCTTGCCGAGGACGCCCGCACCGGCTTGAGCGCGTCGCCGAAGTGGCTTCCGCCGAAGTACTTCTACGACCAGCGCGGTTCGGAGCTGTTCGAGGAGATCACCCGGCTGCCCGAGTACTACCCGACCCGCACCGAACGGGCGCTGTTGACCGAGCACGCGCGGGAGATCGCCGAGAGCTCCGACGCCGAGGTGCTCCTCGAGCTCGGGTCCGGCTCCTCGGAGAAGACCCGGCTCCTGCTCGACGCGCTGACGCAGACCGGCCGGCTGACGACGTACGTCCCCGTCGATGTCAGCGCCAGCGCGCTCAGCCAGGCGATGGACGCACTCGCCCAGGAGAGACCGGGGCTCGCATTGCACGGCGTCGTCGCCGACTTCGACCAGCACCTTGCGCAGCTACCGACCCCGGGACGTCGGCTGATCGCGCTGCTCGGCAGCACCCTGGGCAACTACGACCGCCCCGGACGAGAGCGGTTCCTGCGATCGGTCGCAGCCGCCATGCGGCCCGGGGAGGGCCTCCTGCTCGGGCTGGACCTGGTCAAGGACTCCAACCAGCTGGTCGCCGCCTACGACGACGCGGCCGGCGTCACCGCCGAGTTCAACCTCAACGCACTGCACGTCCTCAACCGCAGCCTCGGCGCCGACTTCGACACCGACGGGTTCCGGCACCTCGCGCGGTGGAACACCGAGGAGGAACGGATCGAGATGCGACTCGTCGCCCAGGACTCCGTCCGCGTGGAGCTGCGCGAGCTCGACCTCGACATCAAGTTCGACGAAGGCGAAGAGCTCCTCACCGAGCTGTCCTGCAAGTTCCGCCGAAGCAGCGCCGCCGGCGAGCTGGCTGCGGCAGGCTTCCGCGACGCCCGCTGGTGGACCGATGCTGACGAGGCGTACGCGCTCGTCCTGGCCAGGCGCTGAGCGCGGTCAGTTCTCGGGGTGCACCATGGTGTCGACAGCGACGGTCACGCCCAGTACGAGGGCCGAGTTCTCCCCGGGCGCGACCTCGACACCGTAGGTGTCCCGGACGCGGAACCACTTCTTGGAGACCTCGGCGATCTTGCGTCCGTCGGCCTCGATCTCGTACTCGTGGTCGATGATGTTGCCCTGGACCTTCCAGTCGTCGCCCTCGGCGAGGTCGACCTTCCAGCGATCCCGCAGGGGCGAGACGAGCGCCTTGTGCACGAGGGCGAGCTGTTCGCCGTCGGGGTCCTCGATCGCCATCGAGTCCCGGATGTGCAGGACCCTGGTCTGGATGCGGCAGATCTGGTTGCCGTGGGCGTCCTCGAGGTCGAGCGTCTTGCGTAACCGCATCGCCTTGCCGTCGACGCGGAAGACGCGCTCGCCGTCCTCGTTCTCGATCCAGTAGTCGTCTCCGATGGAGATCAGCTTCTGGCGCATCTGGAAGCGGTTGGCGCTTCCGCCGCGCCCGAAGGCCTCACGTTCTTCTTGGCGCTTCTCGCGTCGGTCTCGAAAACCCATCGTCATCTCCCTCTCGCTGGACCGTCTCAGCGTCGCCTCGGACGGTGAGGATCGACTCACACGTTTAGGGTGAACGCGGACGAATTCGGCGTCAGATCGCCTACGATTCCGTGAGCCCCGGCTCGACCATGCACACCAGCGAGAAGGAGTCGACCGACTGATGGGTGAGTTCGTGAGTCAGGCCATGGCGCGATTGCCGGCGAGCCTGGAGATGCCGGAGCCACTGACGGCGCTCTTCGGATGGGTCGAGCAGCACGGTGACGTCCTCACTGGCGCCGACGGGACTCTCTACGGCGGCCTGAGCAGCGACTGGAGCGTCGGCACCTGGCTCGAGCTCCACGGCGGTGACCTCGCCGACATGGAGATCTTGGCCAAGCACTGGTTCGGCGCGCCGAGCGAGCTGATCGTCGACCGCCTGTGGGTCTTCGCCCGCACCGGCAACGACGGCTCGATGGCCGCTCTGTGGCGTGATGACGCCGGCGAGCAGCACATCGTGCACCTCGGGTCGGGCAGCGGCTCGAACATGTGCGGCATCCTCGCCACCGACCCGGTCGACCTGCTACGTCTGCTGGCCATCGGCTACGAGGAGATCTGCTGGGGCAGCCAGTACGCGCAGGAGCCGGCCTCCGGGCGAGAGGACTGGACCCCGATCAACCAGTCGTTCCGGGACTGGGTCACCTCGACGTACGCGGTGGAGATCCCCCGTACCGGGCTCGAGCTCGTGCCCCACGCCCATGAGCTCGCCACCGACAGCTACCCGGACGACCCCTTCGTACGTTTCATCGATGCCGTCCAGGACGAAGCGGCCGCCGGCTGATACGGGCCTCGGCCGCGGCGGACGGCCCGCTCGATGCTCCTGGGGACGACGCGGCCCCCGCCCCCGCTCGGGGCCGCGCCGTCATCAGGAGCATCGAGCAGACCGACTGCTGCTACTTCTTGAACGCGTCCTTCACGTTCTCGGCCGCCTTCTTCACCGAGGCCCCGGCCTGGTCGCCCTTGCCCTCGGCCTCGAGGGACTCGTCGTCGGTCGCCTTGCCGGCGGCCTCCTTGGCCTTGCCGCTGGCGTCCTGCGCGGCGTTCTTCGCCTTGTCACTCATACTCATATCCGGACTCCTTCTCTCTTTGTGATGGATGGTGCGGGAACTCGACGAGCGCGTTCACTGCACTCGTACGTTGGACTGGCGGCCGGCTCTGCCGCGCCGCGGTGAGTCGACCAGGATCCGGCAGGTCACCGCGTGGTCGGGGAACGCCGAGGCGAGGTCTTGCGAGCAGGTCTCGGCGGCGTCGGTGATCGACGCGACAGAGGCGACGGGGTCGATCCGCCCACGGAGCAGGATCACCGGCCGCGACCGGATGGTCACCACCGTCCCGCTGACGCCGGTGAGGGCAGCCAGGCTCTCGAGCCGGTCGGCGGCCGCGTCGGCGATCGAACGCAGGTCGGCCTGGACCCGGCCGGTCTGGTCGCTGGCCTGGAGGCGCAGGGTCGAGGGACCGCGACGCCCCAGGTGCGCGACCAGCCACACCAGGCCGAGCAGCCCGAGCAGAACGCCGACTGCGGCGAACGCCCACGCGAACCAGCTGGAGCTCACGACCTCAGCGGCCGGGTCGGCGGACAGCTCGTTCGGGTAGCCCTTCAGCACCCACTGGTAGTGCCAGTCGACGATCAGCAGCCCGAGGGCGACCAGAAGTACGCCGGCGAGCAGGGTGAGACCGCGGTCGAACCTGATCACTCGAGGAGTCATCGGGGCACCTCCGTGGCTCGCACCTTGATGCTGGCTCCGGTGAGCCAGCCGACCTCTTCGTCGAGGACGGCCCGCACATGGTCGGCCACCGCCGCAGCCCCCTGCGGACCGTCCGGAGTGCTTCGTTCACCGACGACGATGTCGACGACGGTGCGACGCCGAGTGCTGCGCGAGGAGTCGGCGGACATGACCCCAGGGAGCCGGTCGGCGGTCTCCTGAGCCAAGGCCGCGAAGGCACCGGGCGCGAGCCACAGGTCGGCATCGCCCCTCACTCGCAGGTGCGTACGCCGCCCGGGCCTGAGCCCGAGCCAGATCAGCACCAGCCCGGCGAGCGCGACGACTCCGCCGACGATCGCCAGTCCGACCGAGGCGCGCAGGCCGTCGCTGCCGTCCACCAGGGCGGGAGCGAGCGGCGAGCCGGTGGCCCACCCCTGGCTGACCAGAAGGTCACGGACCGCGATCACGGCGATCCCGATCAGGACCAGCGCGAGCACCGTGGCCGCCAGGACCACGACGGGCGCGCGCCTGGGTTGGGTGCGCGGCGCGGGCGGGCGTGAGCTCGGTGCGACCTGCTCGCCCCGGGCGATCTGTTCGCTCTGTTCGCCCTGTTCAACGGTCTGCATGCTCATTCCACCCTCCTTCTGGTGTCGTCGGCGGAGGTCGGGTCGACCGCGTGCACGGTGACGTCCACGCTGCGGACCTCGATGCCGGAGAGGCGGAACGCCTCCTCGCGTACGGTGTCTCGCGCCGCCGTGGCGATGCGGGTGACGTCGCCGGGCCAGATCATCGCGACGTCGAGCTTGACCCGGACGGCGCGGCCCTCTGCCGTGATGTCGGCCTTCGGCAGCGCCATCCCGGTGATGCGGCCGAGCGTGCTGCTCTGAGCCACCGTCCCCGGAAGCCGCAGCGCCGCGTGCTCGACGATCCGCTGGAGCGCCTTGTTCCGGACGTCCAGCGTCCCGCGGTCATCCGCAGGGTCAGCGGGTTCGGGGTCGGTGTCGAGGACGGCTGTCTGGCGCGTCGGGGACTCAACCACGGCGTCCTCGCAGCAGGCTACGAAGGTCGAGCTCGCCGTCGACCTGGCCCCCGATGAGGTAGCCGGCCCCGCCCAGCACGATGGCCAGAAGCAGTCCGACGAGCCCCCCGGTGACGATGGCGATCGTGAGCAACAGTCCGGCGACCAGGCCGAGTGTCGAGTTGGTCATGACATGTTCTCCTAAGGAAGGTCAGAGCGGGTCGTAGCCGAGGAAGCGCTGTCGGGCAGATGGATGTCCTCCACCGTGACGTCCACGGGGCCCGCCACGTACGGTCGGACCGCCTGACGCACCGCGTCGGAGGTGTCGAGGACCGGCATGCCCCAGTCGAGAACGACATGGACCGAGCAGCCGGGCTCGCGCATCCGAACTCCGTTCACCCGGCGACCCGGAAGATAGGTGGCCACCTCCCCCACAGCCCCGGCGTGCAGATCGTGGACACCAGGCACCGCGAGCACGGCGGCCGCGACGAGGTCGACGACCTCCGGCGCGGCACCGTCGGCGCCGACGTCGTGCGGGTCGGGGTCGGTGTGCACCGTCACTCCACCCGCCGGCCGGCGTCCTGGTCCGTGTCGCCCGCCTCGTCCTCGAGGAAGACATCGTGCACGGTGATGTTGACCTCGGTGACCTCGAGACCGGTCATGCGCTCGACCGACGCCTTCACGTTGCGACGGATGGCGCTGGCGAGGTCAGGGATCGAGGTGCCGTACTCGGCAACGATGTCGAGGTCGACGGCTGCCTGCCGCTCCCCCACCTCCACGGCGACACCCTGGCCAAGATTCGTACGCGACCCCGGGATGCGCTCACGGAGCGCCCCCGCGGCGCGCGCCGCGCCGCCACCGAGGTCGTGCACGCCACTGATCTCACGCGCAGCGATCCCCGCGATCTTCGAGACCACGGTGTCAGCGATCGAGGTGCGTCCGTGCTCGCTCGCCAACGCACCCGAGTCGCCCCGGTCCGTCGACTGGCTGTGGCCGTCGTTCGTCAGCGAGCTCGTGGTTCCGGTCTTCGGCTGCGTCATGAGAAGAACCTTCCTGATGATGTTCGGTGGTGTTCGTGGGTGTTGACGCTGGTTAGTCGCGGCTACACCTCGATATGTCACAGAAATCCCGGTGTGTTCTACATCACACATCTTTGCTCAAGGATGGTAGAACTTCACCTATCTGGAATCTGCCCTGTCGTGGCAGCAGAAGAAGGACTCGGGGGCAATGTCGAAACCGCAGGCGTCATCGGAGCCGTCGGCGACGGACGATGCCCTGGTGCGCGCGGCCCGCTTGGGCGACCAGGAGGCCTTTCGGGAGATCGTGGATCGCCACGGCCCCGCCATGTATCGCTACGCCCTCAGGCTGGTCGACGACTCCACCGACGCCGCGGAAGCGACCCAGGAGGCCTTCGTCTCGGCATGGCGCAGCCTGTCCGGCTTCGCGGGGCACTCCTCGCTGCGTACGTGGCTGATCCGTCTCGTGCACCGCCGCGCGGCCGATCTCCAGCGGAACCGACGCGCGACTCCGATCGACGACGGGCTGCTGTCGCGACTGTCTCCGGCGGCGTCGGACAACCCCTTGCAGACCGTGATCGACGCCGAGCTCCTACAGGCGCTGCAGCTAGCATTGAATGAACTACCGTGGCACCAAAGGGCGGCCTGGCTCCTGCGTGAGGTCGAAGAGATGAGCTACGAGGAGATCTCGATCGCCCTGGCCATGCCGATCGGCGCCGTCCGCGGACACCTCTACCGTGGTCGACGCACACTGGCGGAGAGGATGGCACGATGGCGCTAGATCCCAGCCCGCTCGACCGCGCCACCCGCGCCGCTCGAGTCGAAGAGCCTGAGGGATGGGTCGACCTGGCCGAGTCGATCATGTCGCGGGTGCGCCGGGTCATCGTCCCGTCCGAGCCGATCCTGACCTTCACAGCGCAGGGCACACCCTCGCGCGACACGGAGGGTTCGGAGACCTTCGTCTCCGCACGTGTGGTCACCGCCGCGCTGCGCCGACTGCTCCAGGAGCATCCGACCCACGCCCCGGAGACCATCGACCTGCACGTCGACGACAGCCGCCTGACCGGCATCGACATCCGCCTGGTCGCCAGGTTCGGCGTCGAGCTCCACCCGCTCGCGGACACCCTGCGCCCCCAGATCTACGCCATCGTCCGGGAGCTCCTCGGTCCGGCGCCGGGTCTCGTCCCGTCCCTGATCGAGATCGAGTACGTCGACGTCACCCGAGGCGACCCGAACAAGACCTGATCGAATCCTCGGTCACCGCAGCCATTCCCGAGCGCCGATCACCGCGGCCAACTCGTCGGTCCGCTGATCGGTCCAGCCCGGCGGCGGCAGGATCGCTGCCCAGGCATGCACCGGGGCCGTACCGAACTCGTGACCCTGCCCGACCGGCACCGAGTTGGCGGAGAACTGGTCCACGCCCAGCTGCAGCATCGTCACACCGGGGATCCAGCGTACGTTCGGGGAGACGTCGCGTCCGCGCTCCTCCCCCAGCCAGTCCGGGCGCTCGAGCGCCACCGACGGCGACCACCAGGTGATCGGGTCGTTCGCATGCTGGAGATACCCGATCCGGGTGCCTTCCCAGTCCCCGGGACGCCCCCAGTCCTCGGGCCTGTCGGCGAACCGGACGATCTCGCCGTCGTCCAGGACCGGAAGCACCTGAGGGGTCCCCTGATCACGCTCCTCGGTGAACCGGTCCCAGAGGCGGTTGTCGGCGGTCGGCCCAACGAAGAGGGCACCATCGGTGCGGGTGGCGAGGTCATGGTCGCCGCTGAACGCCGCCTCGCCGCCGAAGCTTCCCAGGCTCTCCCCGCTCACCACCAGCAGCGGACGATCGGCCTCGGGGATCTCCAGCCAGCGTCCGTAGATGGCGTCGAAGAGCGCCAAGCCGGCATCCTGCGCACGCTGCCGGTCCAGGATGAAGGACATCCAGCTCGGGAGGTAGGAGTACTGCAGGCTGACCGTCGCCGTGTCGCCACCCCACATGAACTCCAGCGCCTGGGCCTGGTTCTCGTTGACCCAGCCTCGACCGGTGCCGGTCACCACGTTGATCACGGCGCGGTCGAAGCCCCCGAGCGCGTCGAGCTCGGCCACCGCGGCCCTCGCCTCATCGCGGATGTCGACGCCTTCGGGGCCGGCCCCGACGTACGCCCGGACCGGCTGTCGGGCAGGCTCCTGGGTGAACTCGCCGATGTCCGCCGCGGTCGGCGCGGCCGCGACGAAGACCCGTCCCTGGCGGCCCAGGGCCTCCCACTCCTGGGACGAGGCCGGGCCCGCGGTGAGCTCGGGCGTCGTCGGGGCGGGTACATCGGTGCTGAACTCCTCGTTGATGGTCGCGAAGCTCGCGTCGAGTGCTCCCAGGAGCCGGTTGCCGCCCACCCCGATCGCCAGCTCGTAGATCAGGACCGCAGCGAGCAGGCCGCCGATCACGGTGGAGGGGGCAGCAGGAAGGAAGCGGCCGACGAACCGGCCGATCGAGCTCCCGAGCGCCTTGCACCCCCGCGACAGGCCGAGCAGCAGCGCGAACAGGACCGCGGTGATCAGCACGGTGAGCACCAGATGCCCGACGCCAACCCGGTCGACTTCGACCAGGTCGCGGACCTCGTTCTCCCAGCGCAGAGCCAGTCCCAGCGCCACCAGGGTGCCGAGTGCGCCGACGACGGCCAGGACCCGCCACCCGATCACCCGCGCCCGGCCGGCCAACCGCCCGCCGCAGCTGCGGACCAGCCACCCGGCCAACGCGCCTGCGCCGTAGCCGGCAAGCATGCACAGCGCGGTGAGCAACGCCTGGAAGAGCGCGGTCCGCGGCATCAGTGACGGGGTCAGCGACGCCCAAAGGAGCACGGCGGCGCCGGCGGTCGCCGCGAACGGCGCTCGCAGCTGGCTGCGCAGCACGTTGACCGCGCGGGCGACCCTTGGACGCCAGATGTCGCTCATCATCAAGATGCTAGCGACGCATCTCGTGGTCTGGACCCTTTCCAGGCGAAACCTGGCGCCGACCGCGCCGTCGAGGCCCGACCGACGCCCGACACCAAGCGGGATCGTGGGCTCCGGTTGACCCGAATGCGCAGAAAAGTCAGGCCAACCGACTCTTCACGGACACCATCGCGAATGTAAGGATGCGAACTGTTGTCAATCGGCAGCAACTGGTCTCATCCTCAAAGGAAGCCAGGGTCAGCATGAGCCCCGACGCTGCCACTGCCGAGTCGTCTTCTGCATCGAAGATGAGCCTTCCCACCCTGACCGCCATGGTCGTGGGTGGCATGGTCGGCGCGGGAGTCTTCTCGCTGCCGGCCAGGTTCGGAGTCGCGACGGGCATCCTCGGCTCGCTGATCGCTTGGGCGATCGCGGGCGCCGGGATGCTCATGCTCGCGTTCGTCTTTCAGAATCTCGCGATCCGCAAGCCGGAGCTCGACTCGGGGGTCTTCATCTACGCGAAGGCCGGCTTCGGCGACTACATGGGCTTCAACTCGGCGATCGGCTTCTGGGCCAGCTCCGTGGCCGGCAACACCTTCTACTGGGTCTTCATCGGCGCCACCATCGGCGCGTTCTTCGACGGGTTCGGTGACGGCGACACCGTGCTCGCGGTCGCACTCTCGAGCGTAGGGGTGTGGCTCTTCCACTATCTGATCGCACGCGGCGTACGGGATGCCGCAGTGATCAACCGGATCATCACGGTCTTCAAGGTCCTGCCGATCCTTGTGTTCATCGTGGTGCTCTTCATCTCCTTCGACGCCGGCGTCTTCGCCGACAACTGGGTCGCCACCGGTTACGGCGATCTCGGCGGCCTCGACGAGCAGATCCGCAACACGATGCTGATCACCACCTTCGTCTTCATCGGCATCGAGGGTGCCAGCGTCTACTCCCGCTACGCCAAGAGGCGCGAGGACGTGGGAAAGGCCACCGTGCTCGGCTTCCTCAGCGTGCTGGCGATCTTCGCGCTGGTCACCCTCTCCAGCTATTCAGTGGTCCCCCAGCCGGAGCTCGCCGACACTCGGCAGCCGTCGATGGTCGGGGTCTTCGAGTCGGTGGTCGGTGACTGGGGCGAGATCTTCATCGGCGTCGCAGTGATCGTCTCGGTCCTGGGTGCGTACCTCGCCTGGACACTGATGGCCGCCGAGGTCATGTTCGTTCCGGCCCGCTCCGACGACATGCCCGCCTTCCTGGGTCTGGAGAACCAGAACGGCACCCCGATCACAGCGCTGTTGGTGACATCGCTGGGGGTTCAAGGGCTCCTCGCCCTCACCCTGTTCGTCGACGATGCCCTCAACTTCATGCTCGACCTGGCGACCAGCCTGGCGATCCTGCCCTATCTGCTTGCGGCCGCCTACGCGCTCAAGCTCGGCCTCACGGGTGAGGCGTACGAAGGTGTGTCGGCCGGAGTGCGGCGCCGGGAGACGATCGTCGCCGGCGTCGCGACGGTCTACACCATCTTCCTCTTCGATGCCGCCGGGTTGAAGTTCGTGCTGCTGATGGCCGTGATCCTCGCGCCGGCGTCGCTGCTGTACATCAAGGCTCGCAGCGAACGCGGAAAGAGGATCTTCAGTCCCACCGAGATCGCGCTGTTCGCCGCGATTCTCATCGGCGGGGCGGCAGGCGTATTCGGTCTGTGGTCCGGCTGGATCTCCCTCTGACCCACGTCCTCAACCGAAAGGCATCCCATGTCCGAGCAGGTGTCCGCGTACGGCGTCCACTCCGAGGTCGGCAGGCTCCGGAAGGTCCTCGTCTGTGCCCCCGGTCTGGCACACCGCAGACTCACCCCCAGCAACAACGACGAGCTGCTCTTCGACGACGTCATGTGGGTCGAGAACGCCCAGCGTGACCACGCCGACTTCGTGAACAAGATGACCCAGCGCGGTGTCGAGGTGGTCGAGCTGCACGACCTGTTGACAGAGACGCTCGCAGCCCCCGGCGCCAAGGACTGGATCCTCGACCGCAAGATCGTGCCGAACCGGGTCGGCCTCGGTCTGGTCGACGACACCCGCACCTACCTCGAGTCGGTCTCGGACCGGCAGCTGGCGGAGTTCCTCATCGGCGGCCTCGCGACCAACGACCTGCCCGACGACTTCCGCTCCGCCTACGTCGGCCTCGCGCGGGAGTCGACCGGCGCACGGGAGTATCTGATGCCACCGCTGCCGAACACCCTCTACACCCGGGACACGACCTGCTGGCTGTACGGCGGGCTCACCATGAACCCGTTGTACTGGCCGGCGCGCAAGGACGAGACGCTCCTCTACAAGACCATCTACCAGCACCATCCCGACTACGTCGGCTCGACGGTGTGGTGGGGCGACCCCGAGCAGGACTGGGGGCAGGCCAGCTTCGAGGGCGGCGACGTGATGCCGGTCGGCAACGGGGTCGTGCTCGTCGGCATGAGCGAGCGCACCTCTCGCCAGGCGATCACCCAGGTGGCCAAGGCGCTCTTCGAGCAGGGAGCCGCGGAGAAGATGATCGTCGCCGGGATGCCGAAGCTGCGGGCGGCGATGCACCTCGACACCGTGTTCACGTTCGTCGACCGCGACATCGTCACGCTCTACCCGACGATCATGGACGCGGTGCACACGTTCACCCTGGTGCCCTCCGACAAGGCGCCCGGGATCGAGGTGATCGACCACGGCGATGCCGCCTTCGTCGACGTCGTCGCGAAGGCGCTCGGTCTGCCCGAGCTCCGGGTGATCGACACCGGCGGGGACGTCTACCAGTCCGAGCGGCAGCAGTGGGACAGCGGCAACAACGCGGTCGCGCTCGAGCCGGGCGTGGTGTTCACCTATGACCGCAACACCCTCACCAACACGCTGCTGCGCAAGGCGGGGGTCGAGGTCATCACCATCGTGGGCGCCGAGCTCGGCCGTGGCCGCGGCGGCGGGCACTGCATGACCTGCCCGATCGTCCGTGATCCTGTGGACTTCTGAGCCATCGCGGTTGTGGTCCGGTGAGCACGCAGGAGAGCCCCGACGTAAGCGCCGCCCGGCCCGGACGTCGCGCTTGGATCACGCGCTTCGCCCTCCTGCTGGTGGCGGCGATCAGCGCCGTCATCGTCGTACGCCTGGTCGGGCGGGTCGACTGGGACTCGGTCTGGAGCGCGCTGACCCACCTCAGCTGGTGGCACTTCATCCTGCTCGTCGCTCTGGTACTGGCCCGTCAGATCCTGCTGGCGATGCCGCTGAGGTTCTTCATCCGCGGGGTCACGTTCTACCGGGCCGCTCTCAACGACCTGGGCGCGACGCTGATGTCGATGATCGCGCCGCCGCCGAGCGACATCGCGCTTCGCGTCGCGCCTTGCCTCTCCCCCTGGGGGAGAGGCAAGGATGACCGCATGAGCGAGCCACTGCTGTCCATCGGGACGTTCTCGCGCGCGGCCAGCCTGTCCGTCAAGACGCTTCGCGCCTACCACGCGCAAGGCCTCCTCACCCCAGCGGCGGTGGACCAGGAGACGGGGTTCCGTCGGTACGCCGCCGGGCAGCTCGCGGATGCTGCCGTGATCCGCCGGCTCCGTGACCTGGAGGTTCCGCTCGCCGACGTCGCCACGATCCTGGCCGCGCGGGACCCGGAGGTCACCGCTACGACACTGGCGCGCCATGCCCACCAGATGCGTGAGCGCGCGCAACGGGTCGAGCAGATCGTCCAGGACCTGCACGCGGCGCCGCCGGAGACCTGGACCCCACCGCGTCTCGTCGAGCTCCCGGCGACGAGCGCGGTCGCGGTGACCGGTGTCGTCCGGGACAGCGCCTACGACGCCTTCCTGGTGGCGGCGTACGCGCGGCTCGAGGAGGGCTGCCGGGACGCGGGTGTCGAGGTCACCGGGCCGGCGTCGGCCCTGTACGACGCGGAGTTCCTCGACGACGCCGAGCAGGAGGTCACGGCGTACTTCCCGGTCCGGGCGCAGGCCGCCCCAGCGGGCACGACCCTGCTGCAGCTGCCGCCGGTGACGGCCGCGGTCGTCACCCACGCCGGGGATCACGAGACGCTGCCCGACACCTACGGGCTCCTCGGCGCCTGGGTCGCCCACCACGGAACCCCGAGCGGGCAGCCGCTGCGGGAGGCGTACGTCGTCAACATCTCCGACGGCGTGCCGCCGTCGGCCTACCAGACCGACATCGTCTGGCCGCTCACCCCTCGAAAGGACACTCCATGACACTGACCCTCGGCGCGATCAGCTTCGACTGCTCCGACGCGCTGCGTACCGCCACGTTCTGGGCCGCCGCGCTGGACCGAAGGCTCGACGAGCGCAGCACCGAGGAGTTCAGCTCCATCGGCCTCAAGCAGCCCACCCCCGGCGTACCGGCGTGGCTGTTCGCTCGGGTCCCCGAGCCGCGGCAGGCGAAGAACCGCGCCCACCCGGACCTCATGGCGCAGGATCGCCCGGCAGAGGTCGCTCGCCTGGTCGAGCTCGGCGCCACGATCCTCGGCGAGCACGAGGAGAGCGGTATCGAGTGGACGGTGCTGCGCGACGTCGAGGGCAACGAGTTCTGCGTCGCTACCGCGCACTGAACACCGGCCGGGTCACGGCAGCTATGCCAGGTCAGGTGGCGCAGGCTCGGTCGATGTTCCCGGCAGCGCCACCGTCCGGGACCTGCTGCGCCGATGCCACACGCCCCTCAGAGCATAAGCACTCATGCTCACGGTCCCGAGGACGATCATATGGACCCCGGCGGCTTGGGCCATGGTGACCGAAGCGACCGCGCCCGGCGCCGCCACCGCCCAGCTTCGCACCTGTCGGCTCGCGGCCGAGCCGGTCGATGCCCACGTCGCGAAGTGCTCGCAGTTGTTCCTGAGCAGGTGGTAGCCGCTCATTCCGAGGCGAGACTCCGCACGGCTGATGATCTCCTCGGTCGGCAGTCGACAGCGGTACGTGCGGACGTACACGTCCCCGTCGTCGGCGAAGGATTCGAGCGAGGACCTCTCCACCCGCCGGCCGGTGGCCGCCGTGCCCGTGTAGTGGATGACGGTCCCGTCACCACCGTCGATGCCGTGGTGGGTGTAGTAGCGAGTGCGGCGGACGAAGATGTGGTCACCGCGCGCCACGGGGCCACCTGCCTTCTCCTGCGATCACGCTGGCGGCCGCCACGGCTCGCGAACCACGGGCTCATCGAACACGAACCGCCGGAACACCCAGAATCGCGTCGCGGTGCTGATCCCCAGCCCGATCACATTGGCCGAAACGTTGTCCGCGAGCGGGCTGGACAGCCCCAAGACGTAGCGGCTGATCCACAGACACACCACGGGGATGGCCATCGTGAGCGCACCGAGGACGAAGAACCTGACCACACCGGTCGTCTGATCACTCGCCTGACGTTCCCGGAAGGCCCACAGCCGTATCCCGACGTACGCCACCACTCCGGCGACGACGTTGGCCAGCACGTACGCGACGATCGGATGGCTCCGCAGCGGAGCCGTCCCGAAGAGCAGGCCGTGCGCCAGCGCGTTGAAGCCCACGAACGACACTGCGGTCGCCAGACCGCCCACCGCGAGGAACCGGACCACCTCACCGAGGAGCCGGGACGCCTGGCTTCTCCAACTCGATGCGGCGGTCACCTCCGTGATGCTACCGACTCGGCAGCCAATTCTGCCTGTCATTTTTTACGAAAGGGCAGGCAGAATGAAGGATCCGCGCACGCGAGCCACCAGTCGCCGACGGGTCGCCGGAGTCGGACAACGCAGAGGGTCGAAAGTCCCGTCCACCCCAATATTGGGTAGGTGAAGAGAACTCCCGTATTCCGCTGAGGCAGCGCCGGGAGACCCTCCTCTCACAGGCCTCGCCGAGGCGGCCCATGCGCCGCATTTGCTCCTCGGTTTCAAGAGGTCCCCACGATGCACCCGCGGTCGGCCCGGGCCGACCGCGACAGGCATCCCTGTCCGCCCGCACGATCTCGGGTGCCTCAGCCCTGCCTGCTCACCACAGGCACGGACCACAACAACCCTGAAGGAACCACCCGATGAACATGCACAGCTCCACCAAGATCGGCCTCGCTGCCGTAGCCGTTGCCGGAGTCGCCACGGTCGCGGCAGCTCCTGGGGCTCAGGCCGCCCAGGACTGCAAGACGACCACCGTGACCTCTCAGGTCAAGGTCGCCGACGAGAAGAAGACCACCGAGGTCACGCCTGCGGTCACGCACGTGGAGCACACCGACGCGGTCTCCCACGAGGAGTCCCGCTTCTCGACGGTGGTCGAGGGTGCGAGCCACGAGGCTGTCACCGAGGACCAGTTCCGCAACTCGGTCTACACCCGCGACTACACGCCCGGCACCGCCGCAGTGACCGGCACCATCGAGCACCCGGCCGAGACCCACACGGTCGAGCACCCGGCCGAGACGCACGTCGTCCACCACGAGGCGGTCACCCACGAGGAGACTCGCGTCACGGACCGTGGCTACGCCTACAGGCAGAAGCAGACCGGCAAGATCCGCTACCTGGACACGCCGAACTGGAACGGCGAGGACGAGCACGGCGACCTGGGCTGGGTCCGCTTCGCCGGGGGCGACCTGACCGAGACGGTCACCGTCGTGGACCAGGAGGCGTGGGACGAGACGGTCGTGGACAAGGAGGCCTGGACCGAGACCGTGGTGGACAAGGAGGCCTGGACCGAGACCATCGTGGTCGAAGAGGCCACTCCTGCCGTCTTCGGCCCGTGGCAGTGGGACCACTTCACCACCTGGACAACCACGTCGGGCACCCCGGCCGATGCGGACGGTCAGGACGGCGAGGACAACCCGCTGAACCTGTCCCAGATCGGCGAGCAGTACGAGCAGACCGTGATCACGAAGGAGGCCTACACCGACCCCGACGTCACGCTCTACTTCGTCGAGGACGGTGAGCCGACCACGAACCTGGCCGACGCATCCTGGACCGCCGACGAGCCCGATGGTTGGGACCTGGTCGACACCCGCACGGTGGAGGACAGCCCAGCATCGGACGTCACCGTGGTGGACTCACCCGCCTCTTCGGTCACGGTCGTCATCCCGGCCGCCTACGAGACCAAGACCAACAAGTCGGAGAAGTGCGCGGCGGTCGTCAAGGACGCCAGCACCAAGACCGCCAGCACCAAGGCCGCCGCCTCCGAGGTCCCGAACCGGATCGATGCCGGTCTGGCTGGGAGCCTGCCGAGCACGGGCGGTCCGAACGGAGTGCTCCTCGCCGTCGGCGGGCTGCTCGCCGGCATCGGGGGCACCGGGGCCTTCCTCGCCCGTCGCCGGAAGAACGCCTGACCCAGGTGGCACAAGGTGTCCAGGTCGTGTCCCGGGCGAACGAATCTTCGTTCGCCCGGGCGGTCATCGCGACCTGCACCGACGAGGTCCGGGAGCTGCGCCGCCTGGGCCTTCCCGGCGACCGCGAGACG